>NZ_CANSHK010000044.1:0-27768 GCF_947646745.1 uncultured Methylovirgula sp.
GCCCTGCCGGCCCGACCTTCACGCAACCCGCGAAACCGAGCGAACCCGCATCGCCACCCGCGCCGGCAGAGAGCAAGCCCGCGACTCCACCCGGCCCGCCGGCCACGCCGCGCGCGCCCGAGAAGGCCGACACCGCCGCCGGCCAGCAAGCGGGCAACGAGGATCTGATGGTTTCGCTCGAAGAAGAGATGGCGAAGCTGCTGGGACGCGCTTCCGACAAATAACAGCGCCGGCCGCCGCGCGGCCGTGCGCGTTGCGCCTAATTCGCGGCGCTCGAATCGTCGCTGCTGTGATGGTGACGGCGCGGCGCGCCAACATCCACCGAATCATATTTCGACACATCGGAATCGCTGCTGGCGCCATCGCTATCGGCGTCTTCGCCCTTTATCTTCGGCATCTGATAGCCGCTCGGCGGCTGGGTCAGATATTGACGCGGCGGCTCGGCGCCGACCTTCAGCTTCGAAGTATCTTCGGCATGCGATTGGAACATCCCGCCCAAGTTCCCCCAGCCCTTGGCGAAGTTGACCAGGTCGGACGGGCCATAAAAGCAGATCGGCTTCCCCGCCTGATCGCTGCACGCCTCGCTCTCACCGGAAGCGTTCGGCTTTGTTTTATCGGCGTCGGCGACGAAGTCGCCGCTGCTGTCGTCAGAGCTTGAATCACTGGATGGCGCCGGCCGGCGGGAATCGGCTTCAGCCGCGGCGCGGGCCGAAGCGTCCGGATCGTGCGGCCAATTGGCCGGCGTCGCGGTCGCAGTCTGCGGCTTCGGCAAATCCATCTTTGGCGGCACAACCAGTGCGGGGCGCGGCGTATAATCGATCGTGCCGTCATCCGGCGAGGTTTGCTGCTTATGCCCGAGGCCGACCCAGCCCAGCATCGAATTCCACATATCGCCATCGGCGCGGGCCGGACCCGCAATGAGCACAGCGGCAAGCGCGACGCTGCCGGTCAGAGCGATGAAGCTGTGGGGCTTAGGTGAATCGAAGGCCAAGGCACTCTCCTTCGCCGCGTTCGGCAAACTTCCATTTTGCTATAGTTCACGGCGATTTGTGGGCAAGCCGGCCGCCTGCCCTACCGATCGCGCGGCTTTTCCGTGAGCCCCTCGAAAACCAAGAGGCCGACGCCGGCGCAGATCGCAACATCGGCCAGATTGAACACATACCAGGAAAAACTGCCGACATGAAAGTGATAAAAATCAGCGACATAGCCATAGGCTAGGCGGTCGGCGGCATTGCCCAGAGCGCCACCGATGATGAGCCCCAGACCAAAACCCGTGAGCGCCAGCCGGGTCCGCCAGAGCCAAAGGGCCAGGCAGGCTGTCGCCACAAGAGCGATGGCAAGGAGCGCCCAGCGGCCGAAAGCCGAGTTGGTCGTCAATAGAGAATAGGAAATCCCCGGATTTTTGAGGAAGACCACGTCGAAGAACGGCGTCAGCCGGACCGGCTGGTGTGCGGCAATGTCATAGCCGAAGATCAGCCAGAGCTTGTTGGCCTGATCGAGCGCCAGCGTGGCGAAGGCAGTCAACAGGCCGATGGCCCGCACGCGGCCGGGCGAGATCTTGGCCTTCACCGCCGGCACGGCGTCGTCCGCCCGCGCGCTCATGGCCAGCGCCCCAGTGCCGCGAGTTCGCGCAGGGCCTGCGCGTCGCGCGGCGTGACGTCCGGAAATTCGGCATCGCTGCCGACATACGGCGAGATTTTCCACGAGCGGGCGCATTTGCGACCCGGCGCCTGCGCCGGTACCACGGCGACGCCGGCAACGTCCGGCAGGCGGAAGGCCTCTCCGGGCGCCTCCCCGGCTTCGATCGCAATGTCCGAGGTGATGCAGACCTCGGCGAAATCGACGCCGTCGAGCACTGTGCGCAAATCGGGATCGGCGATGAAAACGAGGGGCGCCGCCTCGAGCGACGAGCCGATGCGCTTCTGGCCGCGCTCGATCTCCAAAGCGCCGGTGACGACGGAGCGGACGCGGCGGATTTTTTCCCATTTTGCCGCCAGGGCATCGTCGCGCCAATCCGCCGGAATCGTCGGGAACGGTTCGAGATGGATCGAGACCGCCTCGCGATAGCGCGCAAGCCACGCTTCTTCGCAGGTGAAGGCGAGGATCGGCGCAAGCCAGAGAGTCACCGCGCGGAAAATGTGCTCGATCGCCGCCAGCGCGGCATGGCGCTTCAGGCTCGACGGCGGATCGCAATAGAGCGTGTCCTTGCGAATGTCGAAATAGAACGCCGAGAGATCGGTATTGAGAAAGGCCGAGAGACGCGCGACGACGCGCTTATAGTCGAAGCGCTGATAGGCCTCGCGGATGTCGGCATCGAGCTCGGCGAGCCGATGCAGCATCAGCCGTTCGAGCTCCGGCATGTCGGCAAAACGAACTCTCTTCGCCGCGTCATCGTAATGCGCGAGCGAGCCGAGCATCCAGCGGATCGTGTTGCGCAATTTGCGATAGGTCTCGACAAAGGTCTTGAGGATTTCCGGACCGATGCGCAGATCGTCGGAATAATCCGAGGCCGCCACCCAGAAGCGCAGGATATCGGCACCCGAATCTTTGATAACCGTCTGCGGGGCGACGACATTGCCGACCGACTTGGCCATCTTCTGGCCCTTGGCGTCGAGCACGAAGCCATGCGTCAGCACGGCATCGAAAGGCGCGCGGCCGCGCGTGCCGGAGCTTTCGAGCAGCGAGGACTGGAACCAGCCGCGATGCTGGTCGGAGCCTTCGAGATACATGACTTCGTCACGGCCGCCGTCGCGAATGCGCTTGATCCCGGCAAGACCCGGAAAATCCTTCGCATCTTCGAGCGTGAACGCATGGGTCGAGCCTGAGTCGAACCAGACGTCGAGCACATCGTCGATCTTGTCGAAATCCTCCGGCTTATAGTCCGGCGCCAGAAAGCGCGCTGCGGCGCCCGGCGCGAACCATGCGTCCGCACCCTCTTTCTCAAAAGCGTCCGCGATCCGCGCGTTGACCCGCGCATCGACAAGAATGTCGCTCGTGCCCGTGCGGACGAAGATCGCGATCGGCACGCCCCAGGCGCGCTGGCGGGAGACGACCCAATCGGGCCGGTTTTCGACCATGCTCGTGATGCGGTTCTCGCCCTGCGCCGGATACCATTGCGTACGGGCGATTTCCTCGAGCGCGATGTCGCGCAGCGATGGCCCGCCGTTGCCGCCCTGCCGAGCCGCGCCCGCCTCGTGGCCGAGGCCATCGATGGGTTTATCCATCGCAATGAACCATTGCGGCGTGTTGCGGAAGATCAGCGGCTTCTTCGAGCGCCAGCTATGCGGATATTGGTGCTTGAGCCGACCGCGCGCGACCAAGGCGCCGGCGTCGATCAGGGCCTTGATGACGGCGTCATTGGCATCGCCTTTATTGCCTTTATCGTCGATGACGCGGGTGCCGGTGAAGCCCGGCGCTTCCTCGGTCAGGAAGCCATCGGCATCGACCGTATAGGGGATGCGCGTATCGATGCCGCGCGCGGCAAGCTCACGGCCATGCGCCATCCAGATGTCGAAGTCATCGCGGCCATGGCCCGGTGCCGTATGGACGAAGCCGGTGCCGGTATCCTCGGTGACGTGCTCGCCGTCAAACAAAGGCACGTCGAAGTCATACCCGAGCCGCGTGCGCGCCAGCGGATGCGCTGCCGTCAGGCCGCGCAAGTCCTCGGCATAAACCGGCGTGACCTTCTCATAGCTCTCGACCTTCGCCGCCTTGAACACACTGTCGGCCAGTGCGTCGGCCAGGATGAAGGTCGCGCCCACCTTGGCCCAATTGTTTTCGGCGGCCGCCGTCACGCGATAAAGCCCGTAGGCGATCTTGCCCGAATAGCTGATCGCGCGATTGGCCGGGATCGTCCAAGGCGTCGTCGTCCAAATGACGATCGTCGCGTCTTCGAGCAGCGCGCGTTTCTGCGCGATCCCAAGGTCCGCGCCGACGACGCGCACATCGCTGACCGACTTGACCGGAAACGCGACCCAGACCGTGTCCGAAACATGGTCCTCATATTCGACTTCGGCTTCGGCCAGCGCCGTCTTCTCGACGACGCTCCACATCACCGGCTTCGAGCCACGGTAAAGCGTGCCGTTCTCGGCGAATTTCATGATCTCGCGGGCGATCTGCGCCTCGGCCGCAAAGCTCATCGTCTCATAGGGATGATCCCAATCGCCGATGACGCCAAGGCGCTTGAATTCCTCCCGCTGCACGTCGATCCAATGCGCGGCGAAGGCGCGGCACTGCCGGCGGAATTCGATGATCGGCACCTCGTCCTTGTTCTTGCCTTTGGCGCGATAGTCCTCTTCGATCTTCCATTCGATCGGCAGGCCGTGACAGTCCCAGCCGGGAACATAATTCGAATCCTTGCCCGCCATCTGCTGCGAGCGGGTGACGAGGTCTTTGAGGATTTTGTTGAGCGCGTGACCGATGTGGATGTTGCCGTTGGCATAGGGCGGCCCGTCGTGCAGGACGAATTTCGCCCGCCCCTTTCCGGCTTCGCGCAGGCGCTGATAGAGGCCGATCTCTCGCCAGCGGGCGAGCAGCTCAGGCTCCTTCTGCGGCAAGCCGGCGCGCATCGGGAAATCGGTCTGCGGCAGATAGAGGCTTTTTGAATAATCCGGGCCTTCGGCCGTCTTGGCCGCCCGCGTCTGTTCGTTCATCTCTGCAAAGGCCTGATCGGGGTGCGGCCGTGCCGCGGAAGAAGCTGCGTCGCCCGGCGGCGCGAAGTCAGGCGCCGGCCGGGTTGATAATTCGGGCCGCGGATGAAGCTTTTCTGAACATCTGCGCCTTCTAGACCATTCGCGGCGGCGTGCAAACCGTTTGGCGTCAGCCGACGCTCTTCAATCGATCTGGCGCGCCGCGCGCCAGAGCAACCATTGGCGGCGCCATTGCGGCAGTTCGATCGGCGTGACGAGCGGATCGTAGCCCGGCTTTTCCATCTGCCGCAAATAGGCTTCGCAGAGCGCCGCCGGCAGGAAGGCCGCCGCCGCCAGGCCGGTCCGGGCGGCCGGATCCGCCGCGAGCGCGGCCAGATGCCGGCGTGCCAGCGCCCGCAGCTTGGCCAAAGCGGCATCGCGTGCAGCCCTGTCGGCGCGCAGATCGGACCCGGCATAAAGTTCGCGCGGCACATAGGTCTGCCCCGCTGCGACCTGCCACGGCAGGCCGCGCAAAAGGCCCGTCACCGCATAGGCGATGCCGGCATGGCGCGCCGCTTCCGCGACCTCCGCCGCGGGATCGAGGATCAGCGCTGCAAGCCGAAAAAGCTGGCCCGCCGTCGCTTCGGCATAGGCTTCGAGCGCGGCAACGCTCGGCATCGGCGCGTCATAGAGATCGAACAGCCGCGCATCGATCAGGCTGACGAGTTTTTCGGGCGGCAGGCTGAAGCGTGCGATCGTATCGAGGAGCGCCCCAGCCACCGGCGCATCGTCGGCGCCGCGCTCGCCATGGAGCACGTCGCGCCACCATTGGAAGCGGATTTCGCCGAGGATCGGCTCGCGCGCGCGCTGGCGGACGCTGGCGATCTCGTCGCTGAAGGCATAGAGCGCCATGACATGCGGCCGCAGCGTTCCGGGCAGAAACAGACAGGCGAGCCAGCGGTCCTTGTCGTCGCGGCGCAGCAGCGCGTCGCAATGGGCATAATCGGCCGTGCGGTCCATCGCCATCTAGGCCACGGCGATGAGTGCGGCCGCGACGCGGCGGTTCTCGCCCAGCAGGATCGAATAGGTGCGCGCTGCGGCGCCGGTCGCCATTGGCTCGCCCCGAATGCCGGCGGCGTGCAGAGCTTCACGCAGATCCTTGGCAAGCGGGCGCAATTCGTCGCCGGTGCCGATCAAGAGATGGTCGATCGCGCCGCGCGGTTCGGTGAAGACCTGACCGAGGGCGACGGCCGAGAGTTCCTCGGGGCCGGTCACATCCCAGGCATAAATGCCGGAGGGCAACGCCAGAATAGAGCCGCGATGCGACATGCCGCCGAAGCGGAAGCCGTAGCTGCCATAGCCTTCGATCAGGTGCCGGCCGGGCAAAAAGCCTGAATATTTCTGGCCGGACATGGCGCTCCTCGAAGCCGCGTCATTGCGAGCGAAGCGAAGCCTCGCAAAGACGCGCCCAAATCAGGCGGTCTTTACGGCACCCGGCTTGGCTTTCGAATCTTTTGCATCTTTCGCATCGGTCGGCGCCGGTTCGGCGCTCACATTGCGCAGGCCGAGATAGATCAGCATGGGCGAGCAGATGAAGACCGACGAATAGGTCGCAACGCAAATGCCCCAGATCATCGCCAGCGAGAAAGAGCGGATCACTTCGCCGCCGAAAATGACGAGCGACAGAAGCGCCAAGAACACCGTCGTGGCGGTCATGATCGTGCGCGGCAGCACCGCATTGACCGAGACGTCGATCAACTGGTCGGTCGGCATCTTGCGATATTTCTTCAGCATCTCGCGGATGCGGTCGAGGACCACGACCGTTTCGTTGAGCGAATAGCCGACGATGGTCAGGATCGCGGCGATCGATGTCGTGTTGAACTCGAGCCGGGTCAGCGAGAAGAAGCCGACGGTCAGCAGGAGATCGTGCATCGTCGCGATGATGGCGCCGATGGCGAACTGCCATTCGAAGCGGAACCAGAGATAGCACAGCACGGCGATGATCGAGATGACGACGCCGAGGGTGCCCGACTGCACCAATTCGCCGGAGACGCGCGGGCCGACGACCTCGACGCGGCGGAAATCATATTGCTTGCCGAGGGCGTTTTTGACGGCCGCGACCGTCTGCTCCTGCGCCGCGGCGCCCTCCTTCGGCACGCCGAAGCGCAGCAGCACATCGGACGGGCTGCCGAAGCCCTGAACCTCGATATCGCCGCTCGTCAGCTTGCGCATTTCCGAGCGGACGCTGGCGATATCGGCGGCGCCCGACTTGGCGCGCAATTCCATCAGCGTGCCGCCGGAGAAATCGATGCCGAAATTCATGCCGAGCGTCAGGAACAGCACGACCGACACGATCGACATCAAAGCCGAGAAGGGATAGCTCACGCGGCGGAACCGCATGAACGGGAACTTGGTATTCTCCGGGGCGAGGCGCAGAAGCTTCATCACAAGACCTTAGATCGGCAGCTTCGTCGGCCGCTTATACTGATACCATAGCGCGATCATCATCCGCGTCATCGTCACCGCAGTGACGATGGTGGTTAGAATGCCAAGCGCAAGCGAAACGGCAAAGCCGCGCACCGGACCCGTGCCGAGGAAATAAAGGATCGCCGCGGCGACAAACATCGTCACGTTCGAGTCGACGATGGTGGCGAACGCCCGCTTGAAGCCGGCGTCGAGCGCCGAGATGATCGAGCGGCCGGCATGCGCCTCCTCGCGGATGCGCTCATAGATCAAGACGTTGGAATCGACCGCCATGCCGATCGTCAGCACGATGCCGGCGATGCCGGGCAGCGTCAGCGTCGCGCCAAGCAGAATAAGGCCGGCGAAGATGAAGGCGATATGCACGAGGAGCGCGATATTGGCGAAAATGCCGAACGTGCCGTAGGTGATCAGCATATAGAAGAGAACCAGCGCGGCGCCGACGAAGGCAGCGCGCTTGCCGGCATCGATCGAATCCTGGCCGAGACCCGGGCCGACAGTGCGCTCCTCGACGATCGTGAGCTTCGCCGGCAAGGCGCCGGCCCGCAGCAGGATCGCCAGATTATTGGCTGATTCGACGGTGAAATGGCCGGAGATCTGGCCCGAGCCGCCGGTGATCGGCCCCAGGATGCGCGGCGCCGAGATCACCTTGCCGTCGAGTACGATGGCAAACGGCCGGCCGACATTGGCGGAGGTGACTTCGCCGAAACGTTCGCCGCCGCGGATGTTGAAGCGGAACTCGACGATCGGCTCGCCGGTGCGTTGGTCGAAGCCCGGCTGCGCATCGGTCAAATCCTCGCCCTGGACCATGACCTGCTTCTCGACCGGCAATTTGCCCGGCTCGTCGGTCTGATCGAGCATTTCATAATCGTTGGGGTCTTCCCCCGGCTGAGCGACGAGGCGGAATTCGAGCTTCGCGGTCGTGCCGAGAATTTCTTTGAGTTTTTCCGGATTTTGCAGCCCCGGCACTTCGACGAGAATGCGATCGTCGCCCTGGCGCTGGATATTGGGCTCCGTCGTGCCGAGGGCATCGACGCGGCGGCGCAGAACCTCGATCGATTGATCGACGGCGTGGCGGACCTTGTCTTGGATCGCCGTATCCGTCACGAGGAGTTGAATCGTGCCGTTGCCCTGATCCTTGACGTCGAGCGTCTGTACCGGCGGGCCGCCCAAGAGAGAGCCGCCGACCGGGGCGCCAAGCTGACCGAGCTTCGGCATGATCTTCTGGCTGTCGGCCTGATCGAGCAGATGGAATTGCACGCCGCGCGGCAGCATGGCGACGCCGCCGCTGATCGGAATTTTCTGCTCGCGCAAAAGCCGGCGCGTGTCGTCGCGCAGGTTCTGCACCTCGGTTTTCAGCACTGAGGCCGAATCGACTTCGAGCAGCACGTGCGAGCCGCCCTGCAGATCGAGGCCGAGCACGATCGAGCGCACCGGAACCCAGCTCGGCAGATGGCTGATGAGAGAGGCGCGCGCGCCGGGCGACAGCAGGCTCGGCAGGATGACGAGAACCGCCAGCGCCGTCGCCGACAAGATTGAAACAACTTTCCAAGTCGCAAAGCGCAGCATGCGTGGCCAATCGTCTTTTCAGGTTGGGGGCGCGGAGCGCGCTCTCAGGCGGGATCCTTGACCGGCTCGCCCTTCGACCGCACTTCGGAAATCATCGCCCGTGCGACGCGCACTTTGATCGTCGGCGCAATTTCGAGCTCGAGCTCGCTATCGTCAACGACGCGGGCGATCTTGCCGATCAACCCGCCGTTCATCACGACCGTATCGCCGCGACGCACGTTCTTGATCATGTCGGCATGCACCCGAGCGGTTTTCTGCTGCGGCCGAATCACCAGAAAATACATGATGATGACGATCAGCGCGAAAGGCGCGATAAAGCCGAATATGTCGGAGGCGCTGCCGGGCGCGCCGCCGAGAGCCTGGGCGAAAGCCGGGGTGAACAAGTTCTTCTCCTTCAGGGGCTTGCGCCCTCTATGGCGGGCATATCGCCGCAATTTGCGGCCGGACTATAGCCAGCGCGGGCGCGAAAGCAATGCCGCCCGGCTGGACGCAGCCCACACCTTTCATTACATCCGCGTCACCTTTGGATGGGAGAGCCATGCCGAGCCCCAGCGATGCCGACGCCGCGATCCAGGCGCCCGAGCTTGACACAACCCTGAAACGGATTGCCGACGCGCTCGAACGCCTCGCGCCCGCGCCCCCGCCGGCGCCGAATTTCACCCGTGCCGATGCCTTCGTCTGGCAGGCCAAGGGCGGGTTGCTGCATCCCGTCGCCAAGGTCAATCGGGTGGAGATGACGCTGCTGCGCGGCATCGACCAGGTGCGCGACATCCTGGTCGAGAACAGCGAGCGTTTCGCCAAGGGCTATGCCGCCAACAATGCCCTCCTTTGGGGGGCGCGCGGCATGGGCAAATCCTCGTTGGTCAAGGCGGTCCACGCCGATATCAACCAGCGGCTCGCCGGCACTCCCGGCTACCGGCCGCTGAAGCTGATCGAAATCCATCGCGAGGATATCGAACATCTGCCGGATCTGATGACGCTGTTGCGCGATGCGCCCTATCGCTTCCTGATCTTCTGCGACGACCTGTCCTTCGACGCCGAAGATACGAGCTACAAGTCGCTGAAGACCGTGCTCGAGGGCGGCATCGAGGGCCGGCCGGCCAATGTCATCCTCTATGCCACGTCGAACCGCCGGCACCTGCTCGCCCGCGAAATGATCGAGAATGAGCGCTCGACCGCGCTCAATCCCGGCGAGGTCGTGGAGGAAAAGGTCTCGCTGTCAGACCGGTTCGGCCTTTGGCTCGGCTTCCACAAATGCACGCAATACGATTATATCGCGATGGTCTTCGGCTATATCGACCATTACGGCTTGGAGGTCGATCGTGCCAAGACGACGGCCGAGGCGCTCGAATGGGCGACGACCCGCGGCGCCCGCTCCGGCCGCACCGCCTGGCAGTTCATCCAGGACCTCGTCGGCCGCGCCGGCAAAACCACCAATTGAAGACCAAGAATTAAGCCCCCGAAATGAGAAGCGCGCCTTAATGGCGCGCTTGTCGTTTTTGCGATGGTTTCGGCTTATTCGCCGGCGACGACGCCCATGTCCTGGTAGCGCGCATGCGCCTGATCGAGGTCTTGCTTGATCTTGCCGGTCGCCGCCGGCGTACGGCGATAGAAGGCGACGATCCAGACCGCGCCGATCGCGAGATAAGCAAGGAAGACGTAGGGGAAGTAGCTCACCGGCGGCGCCGGCACCGGATAGACGCTGCCGACCGCGGGAACCGCGAGCAGTAACAGCGAGGCGGCGCAGCCGGCGATATCGAGCGGCTTCAGTTCGCCGATCTTCTTGAGATAGACGGGCGCCGCGGCGCTGACGAGGCCATAGGCCACGACGAAGCCGAAGGCCGCGCAGGTGCCGGCATCATTGAACGTGTCGAGCAGTGCGACATGGCCGAGGATCGCCAACGTCGGAATGATGAACGAGACGAGCGCCATGATCGTCACCGCGATGTGTGGCGTTTCGTTGGTATCATGCGACGAGGCCGTGGCCGGCGGCAGAATGCCGTGGCGGCCGAGCGCATAGATGATGCGTCCGCCGGCGCTGACGCAGGACAGGTTCAGCGCGAAGAAGCTCAGCATCGCGCCCGCCGACAGCGGAATCTGCAAGATCGGCATTTTGACCATCTGCGCCAGGATGTTCAGCGGCTGGTCGATCTTGTCGAGCGTCATCGAATAGCCGCGCGTGCCGAGCACTTCGACATAGGTGACGAAGACGAAGAAAACGCCGGAGATGATCAGGCTGACATAGATCGACGCCGGCACGGTCTTCAGCGGATTTTTGGCTTCCTCGCCGAAGGCGGTCGCGGCCTCGAAGCCCACGAGAGAGAACACCGCCACGACGACGCCGAGGCCGATGCTCGACCAGGGGATCGTCTTGGTGTCGAACTGTGCGGTGTCGATCGCAAAGCTGTGATGGCCGAGCACGATGAACGATAAGAACAGGATGAACGCCATCGACAGGGCTTCGCAGATCAGCATGGTGCGCGCCGACAGATTGACGTTCTTCCAGGCGCAGAACCAGGAGATCGCGACACAGATCGCAAACAAGAGGATCGGCGGCGCGTTGATCCCCATCATCGACAAGAGCTTGCCGGAGAAGACGGTGAAGCCCGTCACGCCGGCGATGGCGATGCCGAGATAGGCCCAGATGAGCGCCCAACCGCCGATGGCGCCGGCGGTGAGGCCGAGGCCGCGGCAGATATAGGCATACATCGAGCCGGCCGAGGTCGAGCGCTTGGCGAACTGGTTCAAGTTGAAGGCGACGAACAGCAGCATGACCGTGCCGAGCGCATAGGAGAGCCAGCTCCAGTCGGCGGTGTTCGAATACATGACGGGGACAATGAGCGCCGCGGTCATCGTCGGTGAGATGAGCGCGACATTCTGGGCGAGCAGTTCGGTGAAGCCCAAACAATTGGCCTTCAGCTTTCCGGCGGTCGTCGGTGTAGCCATGGCGACAAACTTTCGAAAGAGGGTTGATGCCTCTTGCGGCCGGCGATCACGAGCCTCCCACTCTCGCGGCCTTGGGTCGCAATTGGGTTGAGGCTAGGAGCGGCTTGGCCCGTCCTGAACATCCAGTTCTTAACTGCAGGCTGGTCCAGCAGCGCTGGGCCAAGGGGATTTCCCGGGTCTTGGACCGCATCCGGCGGAAAACCGCCGATCGGAAGAGAAAACGGCCCTTTCTTTAGGCTCGCGCCGCTCGAATCCGAGGCATGGTGAAACATCTTTTTGCAGCCGCGCGGGCCGGCGATGGGCGTGGGCCAGGCCGGTTTCGAAGCAGGGTCCACAAGCACAAATTTTGCTTCTGAGGAATGAACCTGGCCTATCGGGCCGGGCACTAAAGCTGCAACCTCAGGGGCCAGAATGCTGCGTCCGTGGAATCCCAACCTCATCGTCCGCGCCGAAGGCCCGGGCAGTCTCAGCGTCCGCATCGCGCAAGCGATCATCGAGGAAATCCAGCGCGGCCGGCTGACCGCCGGCGACAGCCTGCCCGGCACGCGCGATCTCGCCAAAGATCTCGAAGTCAACCGCAAGACCGTCGTCCAGGCCTATGACGAGCTGGCCGCGCAAGGCTGGGTGACGACGGATCAGCGCCGCGGCACGTTCATCGCTCGCAACATTCGCGACGGCGCGCCGAAAAAGGCCGAGCCGGAGCCGGCGCAGAGCTTCGCCGAGCCGCGCGGCCATGTGGTGAAACCGCCCCTGCTCTGGCCGCGCCAAGGCAAGGCCGGCTTCGACGACGGCGTGCCGGACCAGCGGCTCATTCCGACGACGGCGATCGCCCAGGCCTATGCGGGCGCGGCGCGCGCCGCCTCGCGCCAGCGGCTTCTCGGCTACGGCGATCCGCGCGGCACCGAGGCCTTGCGCCAATCGATCTCGAAAATGCTCAACATGACTCGCGGCCTCAACACGACGCCGGACAATATCTGCGTCACCCGCGGCAGCCAGATGGCGCTTTACGTCATCGCCCATACTATCGTCGCCAAAGACGATACCGTGATCTTTGAGGAACTCACCTATCCGCCGGCCGTGCAGGCCTTCACGCTTGCCGGCGCCAAAGTGCAGGCGGCCAAGCTCGGCCCCGAAGGCATCGACCTCAACCATCTCGAAGCGATCTGCCGCCGCACCCGCGTGCGGGCGCTTTATCTCACGCCCGGCCATCAATTCCCGACGACCGTCGTGCTGCGCCCGAGCGCGCGGCTGCGGCTGCGGGCGCTCGCCGCGCAATTCGGCTTCATCGTCATCGAGGACGATTACGATCACGAATTCCAGTTCGACCACCAGCCGATGTTTCCGCTGGCGAGCAACGACCACGCCGGCCAGATCATCTATGTCGGCTCGTTTTCCAAAGTGCTCTCGCCGAGCCTGCGTGTCGGCTATGTCGCCGGACCCTCGCGGCTCATCCAGGAATTCGGCAATTGGATCGGCGCCATCGACCGGCAAGGCGATCCGATCACTGAGCTGGCCATCGTCGAACTCATCGAGTCCGGGCAATTGCGCCGCCATATCAAGCGTGTCCACGCCGTCTTCGACAAGCGCCGCACGGCTTTCGCCGATGCGCTGCAGGACGAGCTCGGCGATCTCGCGATATTCGACGTGCCGACCGGCGGCCTCGCCTTCTGGCTGCGCTTCACTGACGATTTCGATATCGCCCGCCTGGAACAGCGCTGGCCGCAAGGCGGGCAAATGTTTTTGACGAGCACCCAATGCGCCATCAACGGCAAGCCGAAGCCCGCCGCGCGGCTCGGCTTCGCCAGCCTCGACGGACACGAAATGCAGGCGACGATCGAAAGGTTGAGGGAGGCGGTGGGAGGGACGTGACGCGCCCCTCGACTTGTCGTCGGTCTCGCCCACTTGCTAATTTGAACCGTCTTATCGCACCGAATCGAGACCGGCCCTTTCGTGATTTTGCTCAACGCGCTCCGCAGCGAATGGTTTCTGCTTATCAGCGTCGGGACGGTGGCGGCCTTCTGGCGCTGGGGTCCCGTGCTTTTCTGCGGACTGTCGAACCCGCTCTGGCTCGGCTTCATCTTTCTCTGGCTGTTCGTCGCCATTCTGGGCTCGGCATTGGCCGTCGTGCGGCACGCCGACGTGCTCGCCGAGCGGCTGGGCGAGCCCTACGGCACGCTGATCCTGACGCTCTCGGTCACCGCGATCGAGGTGATGAGCATTTCGGCCGTGATGCTGCACGGCGCCAACAATCCGACGCTGGTGCGCGACACGTTGTTCGCCGTCGTGATGATCATCCTCAACGGCATGGTCGGCCTGTCGCTGCTGATCGGCGGCCTGCGCCACCGCGAGCAGCATTACAATCTGCAAGGCGCCAATGCCTTTCTCGGCGTGATCATCCCGCTTGCCGTCTTCAGCCTGATCATGCCCGATTTCACTCAGACGACACCGGGGCCAACACTGTCGCGGCACCAGGAGATTTTCCTGATGCTCATGTCGGCCGGTCTCTATGGCGCGTTCCTGACGATCCAGACCGGGCGCCACCGCGGCTTCTTCACGCTCGACGACGAACCGGCCGAGCACGCCGCCAGAGCGCATGGCCCCATCCTGCCGCACGCACTGCTGCTTCTCGCCTATATGATCCCGGTCGTGTCGCTCGCCGAAAAGCTCGCGCATCCGATCGATTATGTCGTCGAGACGCTGCAGTTTCCCGACGCCTTGGGCGGCCTCGTCATCGCGCTGCTTGTCGCAACGCCCGAGGCGCTCGGCGCCGCCAAGGCGGCACTGCGCAATCACCTGCAACGATCGATGAATATTTTTCTCGGCTCGGTGCTGGCGACCATCGGCCTGACCGTGCCGGCCATGATCGTCGTGAGCCACATCACCGGCCGCGGCATCGACCTCGGGCTGGAGCACACCGATTTCGTCATGCTGCTGCTGACACTCGCGGTGAGCGTTGTGACCTTCGCCAGCGGACGCACCAACATTTTGCAGGGCATCGTCCACCTGCTGCTGTTTGCGTCCTATGTACTTCTGTTGGTCGAAGGATAATTCTGCGGGAGAGTCGTCGCCGCGACCGGTCTGGAGCGGGATGCGAAAAAGGGCGCCGCGCGGCCGCGTCAGAATGAAAGCGGCCCAGAACAAAAACACGCGCGAGACCTTCGTCCAAAAATAAAGCGCCGCGAGCACCGCAAGCGCCGCGGCGAAGACGACCCTTGCTCGCCACGATACGCATAGTCCGATCGTTCATTCCGCCGCCTCTGCCAATGCGTGCTCCGAGACGAAGCGCATCGCGTCACGCAAAACGGCGCTCCCTGCCCCGGGTTTCACGGCTTGCGTGGCAAGATGACGGCGAAAGGCGCGCGCCCCTGGCAGGCCGTTGAAGAGCCCCAACAGGTGACGCGTCATGGCCGAGAGCGGCGTGCCTTCGGCAAGCCGCGCTTCGACATAGGGAATGAAGGCTTCAAGCGCTTCGTGCCGGCTCGCCGCGGGGGCCGCCTCGCCGAAGAACGCCGGATCGACCGCAAGCAGCAAGGCCGGATCCTGATAGGCGGCGCGTCCGATCATCACCCCATCGACATCCGCCAGCTCGGCCTGCATCTGGACGATATCGACAAGACCGCCGTTGAGCACGATCGGCACATCCGGATAGTCGCGCTTCAAGGCCCGCACGCGGGCATAATCGAGCGGCGGAATGCTGCGGTTCTCGCGCGGCGAAAGACCCTTCAGCCAGGCTTTGCGCGCATGGACGACGAGGAGATCGGCGCCGGCCGCGACCACGCGCGCCGCAAAGCGCGACAAAGCTTCCGCCGGCTGATCGTCAACGCCGATCCGGCATTTCACCGTCACGGGAACGTGAACGCGGGCCTTCATCGCGGCGACGCAATCGGCGACGAGATCGGGCTCGCGCATCAGGCAGGCGCCAAAGGCGCCGTTCTGCACGCGCTCCGAGGGGCAGCCGACGTTCAGGTTGATCTCGTCATAGCCGAAATCCACCGCAATCGCCGCCGCTTCAGCGAGCGCGGCAGGCTCCGAACCGCCAAGTTGCACAGCGATCGGATGTTCGCGCGAATCAAAGCCAAGCAGCCGCGCGCGGTCGCCGTGCAGGATCGCCGCCGTGGTGACCATTTCGGTGTAAAGGCGCGCCCGCCGCGACAAAAGCCGGTGGAAAACGCGGCAATGCCGGTCGGTCCAATCCATCATCGGCGCGACGCAAAAGCGGTGGCTCAGCTTGGTTTCGGTTTTCAACAAGTTAGCTCGTCTTTGAACGTCAGGCATATATCAGCCGGCGCGCTTCTCCGCCAATATGCCGACGTTGCGGCCGGGCTGGCATATCGGCTGCTGCCTTCCCAGCGGGAGCAAGGGAATCAAGCTTGAGCGTGCCATTTCCGGACATCGGCGCGCCATAAAGGCTCGGGACCCTGAGGTGACGGGAAAAAGAATGAGACAAGGCGCGACGCGCGAGCTTCTGACCTATTGGAATCGGCTACGCGGCGACCGGGCGGCACCGGATCGCGCGGAGATCGAGCTCGCGGCGATTCGCGGCTCGCTGCGCGATCTTTTCATGCTCGACCTCGACCCGGCGCATCAGTTTCCGTTCCTGATGACGGGCACGCGGCTCAACGCGTTCTTTTGCGGCGAGCAACTGGGCCGTTCGTTTCTCAGCCTCTGGCAGCCGCAGGATGCGCGCACCATCGCCACGGCGCTGATGACGGCGATCGACGCGGCTTGCCCGGTTCTTGCTGCGGCCAGCGCGCATCCCGAGGGCTATCGCGACGCGGATTTGGAAATTCTTTTCGTGCCGCTGCGGCATGGCGGGCAGGCACCGACCCGCCTTCTCGGCATGGCGACGCCGACGGTTCAACCACCTTGGGTTGGATTGCTCCCGGTTCCGCACTTCAACCTGCGCGCGCTGCGCGCTGTCGAGGCCGATTCGGGCTGGATGAATCTCAGCAAAGCTTCAGCGCTGGCGTTGGCTGCGCGTGCCCGCGTAACCGAACGCCCTGCTGACATTCGCGGCCATTTACGTATCTTCGAGGGCGGCAAATAATATTACAGCGCCAAAGTTTCGCTTTGTCGCCCTGATGCTAAGATGGCCTTAACCCGCTACCATCCATGATCCGCCGTCCCGGCTGGGCGTATCTGTCGGACCTCTGGGAATGCTATGACAGCCAAGCTCAAGACAATCCCGAAATTCTCCGAACGCCGCCGGCATCTCCGCGTCGAGATCGTCTTGCTTGGCCGCTACATGCTTCAAGACAAGCGCGAGTTCCCATGCCAGACCGTCAACATGTCGCCGGGCGGTCTCGCCCTTGATGCGCCGGTGCGCGGCGCGGTCGGCGAGCATGTCGTCGTTTATCTCGATCAGATCGGCCGCGTCGAAGGCAAGATCGCACGTCATACCGAGCGCGGCTTCGCGATCCAGATGACCATGCCGTTCGCCAAGCGGGAGAAGATCGCCAATCAGCTCACCTGGCTCATCAATCGCGATACGCTCGGCATGCCGGAGGATCGCCGCCACGAGCGCATCATTCCCAATCGCCGGCATTCGATTCTGCACGTCGACGGCGAGCGTGAACATATCGTGCAATTGATCGACATCTCGGTTTCCGGCGCCGGCGTTTCGACCTCGATCAAGCCGGCCCTCGGCACGCGGGTCAAGCTCGGTCAGACGGACGGCCAGATCGTCCGTATTTTCGAGGGCGGCGTTGCGGTGCGTTTCGATCACGCCATTCCGGCCGACAAGTTCGACGAAAATATCAAGCTTTGACGGCTTCGGACCTGGCGCCGACATGCGCGAGCCCGCGCGCATAGCGTCGCGCGTTGGCGACATAGGCCGCTGCGCTTTCGCGCAATTGGGCGATTTCCGAATCTTTCAATTCACGCAGCACGCGCGCCGGCGTGCCGATGATCAGCGAATTGTCCGGATAGGCTTTGCCTTCGGTCAGCAGGGACTTGGCGCCGACGAGGCAATTGCGGCCGACGTTGACACCGTTGAGCAAGGTAGCGCCCATGCCGATGAGCGTATTGGCGCCGATGAGACAGCCATGCAGGATCGCCTGGTGGCCGATGGTGCAGCCCTCGCCGATCTCCAGCGGGTAGCCGAGATCGGTATGCAAGACCGCGCCGTCTTGAACATTGGTCCGCGTGCCGACCACGATCTTTTCGTTGTCGCCACGCAGCACGGCACCGAACCAGATCGAGGCCTCGGCCGCGATCTGCACCTGGCCGATGACCTGGGCATCGGGAGCGAGCCAAGCGCTCGCCGCCACGCGCGGCACGAAGCCATCCAGCGCATAGAGAGGCATGTCTTTCCTCGCCAGCTCACATTGTCTTCGGGTTGACGTGCGGCGTCAAAAATCTTCGAGATCGAAATCGAGGATCGCGACTTGCAAGGTGAAGCTGCGGCCCTTCGGATCGTCTTGCGAGATCACGCCGAGATAATCGTCGCCGGAATTCAGTTCGACCGAATCGTTCTTCTTAGGGCGCGGCACGATGCGCAATTTGTCGTTCTCGAAGAGCCGGCGCAGATAGTCTTGTAAAACAGGACGTTCGACGGGGATCTTCATCTCCAGCGCAAAGGAACGGTCGCCATCCTCGTCATCGACCGCGATCGATGCGATGACGCGTTCGCCGAGATGGACCTCGGCGTCGTCGGGATTGCGCTTGGCCGGCGCGACTTTGAGGCTCTGGTTGCCGAAGGCTTGCCGTAGAAAGCCCTGCAATTTGTGCAGTTCGACCTTGTCCAAACCTCAACTCTCCGATGCCGCTCGTCTCACGAGGCCGCGGCGTGACCTGCCTGCCCCTTGCCAGAAATCGCCATGGCCCGCAAGTCGGACGCAAAGCGTTTTCGCGCAAAGCAAGCGCCGGCTCGCCTCAGGAAAACGCGTCGAAAACAATAGGCCGAAGCTCGGATTCCCATAGGAATCGGGGCTCTAGCCGCGCGCAGCCTTGGCAGCGAGGATCTGATCCATCGACAGCGCGGGCTCGGCGCAGCCGGCATCGCCGACGACCTGCGCAGGGACGCCCGCAACCGTCGTCTTTGGCGGCACCGGCCGCAGCACGACAGACCCTGCGGCGATCCGCGCGCAATGGCCGACTTCGATATTGCCGAGAATTTTGGCACCGGCCCCGATCAGCACGCCATGGCGGATTTTCGGATGCCGGTCGCCGGCCTCCTTGCCGGTGCCGCCCAAAGTCACATCCTGCAGCATCGAGACATTGTCCTCGATGACCGCGGTCGAGCCGACGACAAGGCCCGTCGCATGATCGAGAAAGATGCCCTTGCCGATCCGCGCCGCGGGATGGATGTCGGTCTGAAAGACCTCCGACGACCGGCTCTGCAGATAGAGCGCGAAATCGTAACGGCCCTCGTTCCACAGCCCGTGCGCCAGCCGGTGCGTCGCCAGCGCATGAAAGCCCTTGAAATAAAGCAGCGGCTCGATCAGCCGCATGCAGCACGGATCGCGGTCGACGAAGGCGAGAAGATCGGCACGGAAGGCGGCGCCGATCGCCGGCTGCCGCGCGACGAGATCGGCATAGGTCTGACGGATCTGTTCGATCGAGACGACGTCATTGCCGAGCCGGCTCGCAACCCGGTAGATCACCGCCGCTTCGAGGCTCGGCTGTTCGAGGACGATTGTGGTGACCCAGGGGGCGATGCCGATGTCGCGGCCGATGAGCTCCTCGGCCTCGTGCTGCATCCGAGCGAAGATCGAATCCGGCCGTTCGCGGCTGGCGCTGGCCAAGGACGGTTTTGCCGAATTCACCCGGACCTCCGAAGAAAATCGATCTCTTTTACCACGGTTTTGAAGACGATTGCAGCGGCCTCGCGCCTCGGCCTTTCGGCGGAGGTTTAGGTCCGTTCCAGAAAGGCCAGCGCAGCCTTTTTAAAGGCCGCGTCGCCGACGCTGCGGTTATGGTCACGCTCGGGAATTGCGAGCGCCCGGCCGGCTGGAAACAGCGCCGCAAGCGGCTGCGGCGCGCCGGCAATATCGTCCTTGGTGCCGACCGCGACGAGCACCGGCGCCGTGATCGCGGCGAGCTCCGCCGCGCTGAACTGGCGGCGGGCGCCGCGAGCGCAAGCGGCGAGTGCCGGCAAATCGCTCTTGGTCGCTTCGGCGAAAGCGCGGAAGATTTTTCCGAGACCGTCGTCCAGACTGGCGAGCGACGGCGCTTCGAGCGCCCGCGCGATCGGCTCGCCGAGCCCGGCCGTCTCGAACAATTTCGCGCCGAGGCCGCCGAAAACGAAGGCGCCCGCCCGCTCCGGATAGGTCAGCGCGAAGACCGCCGCGATGCGGGCGCCGAGCGAATAGCCGATAATATCCGCCGCTTCGATGGCGAAATGATCGAGCAGGTTGCGCGCATCGGCCGCCATCAGCGCAAGATCGTAATCTTCGGGACGATAGAGCTTCTCGCTGCGGCCGTGGCCACGATTGTCGAAGGCGATGACACGCCGCCCCGCCGCGTTCAGCGTCTTGAGCCAATGCGGAAAGACCCAGTTCACCGCGTGGTTCGAGGCAAAGCCATGAATGAGCAGCACCGGGCGGCCGGTTTCGCCGCGCTCCGGCGGGGCGTCGATCATGGCGATCCGCACGCCCTCGGAAGAAAATTCCTGCATCGACATCAAATCAGCGGGCAGCGGCCTCTTGCGAACCGGTGGACCTCGTCCCTCTATTCGAATAAAGCGGTTCCGGCCAGAGCGGCGCGCGAAAAAGCGGCTAACGGTTTTTCGCTGAGATCAGGCTCTGATTGATCTGGGACTTTCCGATGGCAGACCACGGCACCCCGCATTTCCATAACCAGCCCGGCGTGGCGCGCGTGCGCATCGGCGCCAAGGAATTCATGTGCACCGGCGCCCTGCCGCCCTTCGACCATCCGCATATTTTCATCGATATGGGCGATTCCGACGACGTCATCTGCCCTTATTGCTCGACGCATTATGTCTATGACGCGAGCCTCGCGCGCGGCGCCTGCGAGCCGCCGGAATGCGCCTTCCCCGACAAGGTGAGCGCCTGACGCTTTTATCCGACACGCGGGATGCGCCGCATGCCCTGATCGCCGGGGCCGGAGTCGGCGGGCTGACTGCCGCCATCGCGCTGGCGCGGCGCGGCTGGCGCATCACTTTGCTTGAGCGCCGCGACGGCCACGAGGACATCGGCGCCGGGCTGCAGCTCGCGCCGAACGCCAGCGCCATCCTGCGCGATCTCGGCCTGCTGCCGAAGCTGATCGAGTCCGGGCTCGCGCCGCAGGCCATCCAGATCCGCCGCGGCCGCGATGGCGCTGCGCTCGCGCGCCTGCCGCTCGGCGATGCCGAAGCGCGCTGGGGCGCGCCCTATCTCGCCGTGCATCGCGCCGACCTCATCGCCGCCTTGCGCGAGGCGGCGCTCGCCGAAGCCGCTATCAGCTTTCGCCCGCAGACGGCGCTGGCCGGTTTCGACCAGACGCCGCTTGAGGTGCGCGCCGCCGCTCTGCGCGGGCCGATGCGGCTGAGTTTTTCCGCCGATTGCCTGATCGGCGCCGATGGCGTGCGCTCCTTCGTTCGTGCGCGCGAAGCCACCTTGCGCGGGCGGCCCGACGATCTGCCGAGGCGCGCCCATCATGTCGCCTGGCGCGCTCTCGTCCCGGCCGCGCGCGTCGCAGCCGACCTGCGCCGGGCGGAAAGCGGCCTGTGGCTGGGCGGCGGCGCGCATCTCGTGCATTACCCTTTGCGCGGCGGTTCGCTGATCAACGTCGTTGCGGTGGTCGATGCAAGACAGCGGCTCGACGACAAGGCCGATCTCTGGTCGCAAGCGGGCGATCCCGCCTGGATCGCCGCACGATTCGCCGGCTGGGCGCCGCAGATCCGCGCGCTGATTGCCGCCGCGTCCGACTGGCGCATCTGGCCGCTGGTCGAACGCATCTCGCCGCCGCATTGGAGCCATGGCCGCATCGCTTTGCTCGGCGATGCGGCGCATGCCATGCTGCCGTTTCTCGCCCAAGGCGCGGCGCAGGCGATCGAGGATGCGGCGGCGCTTGCCGACCATCTTGCTGCCAATTCCGATGTCGCAGCCGGGCTCGCCGCCTATAGTGCGGCGCGGGCGCCGCGCGCGGCCCGGGTGCAAAGCGAATCGCACCGCCAGGCGCGCATTTATCATCTCCGGCGACCGGCTTCGTTCGCCCGCGATATGGTGCTGCGCGGGCTGGGGCCGGCGCGACTCAGCGCGCGTTATGACTGGCTTTACGGCGCGCAAGGGCCGAGTCCGACGTGAAGGCCGCGGCCCGCCTGGCTCGCATCGCTGCCGTCAAAGGCGCGCGGCGCAAGCCAAATGAGTCTCTCCCAGGCGGTTTTTCCACCGGAGATGGGCCGAGACAAATTCCTACACCCGTGCCATTCTCCGGCGCGCATGGTGAGAGCGAGCGCCGCGAATCCGGCCAGGCGCATCGAACAACGCGGATGGGGGAATGACTGCGCGAGCCGCGATGCCTGAGTTCGACCCGCCCGACTTGCGCACCGCGCATGTCATCGTCGTCGCCAATGAAAAAGGCGGCACGGGCAAGTCGACTCTGTCGATTCACATCAGCGTCGCCCTGCTGAAGGCCGGCTTTCGCGTCGCGACGATCGATCTCGACACCCGCCAGCAGACCTTGACGCGCTTCTTCGAAAACCGCGCTTCCTGGGCGGCGAGCGCGCCGTGGGCCGTCGAACTGCCGCGCCATCATGCGCTCGATCGCGGCAATTCCGACAATGTGCGCGACAACGAGACGTGGGAATTCGGCGCCTTCGCCACCGCCATTGCGGAAGTCGAGCACGAATACGAATTCGTCGTGATCGACACGCCGGCGAGCGATTCCTACCTGATGCGGCTCGCCCATTCGCTGGCCGATACGCTGGTCTCGCCGGTCAACGATTCCTTCATCGACGTCGATGTCTTTTCGCGCGTGCATCACGATCGCACCAAGCGCGGCCAGGTCGCGCAATATGCCGACCTCGTGCTCGAAGCGCGGCGCAAGCGCAAAATGGTCGATCAGGGCATCATCGATTGGATCATCGTGCGCAACCGCATGTCCTCGACCCAATCGAACAATGCCAAGCAGATCGCCGGCAGCCTGTCGCGGCTCGCCAGCCAATTGAAGTTCCGCCCCGCCGACGGGCTTCACGACCGCGTGATCTTCCGCGAATTGTTTCCGATCGGCCTCACCGCGCTCGATCCGATCGAAGAAGCGATGCGCGGCAGCTCTCTCTCCGCCTCGCAGATTTCGGCGCGGCGCGAGGTCGAATCGCTGATCGAAACGTTGAAATTGCCGGAGCGCAGCCGCGGCATGGCGCATCTGCAGGCGCGCCACGATTGGTTCGAGCGGATTTCGCGCTATTATCGTGATTTACAGGATTGAGCCCTGCCACGATAAAAACGCAAAGCCCTCGTTCTTGCAGAGGGTAAAGCCGGGCCGGCCGCTGCGGCAGCGCCGCGCTCGAAGGATCAAACGGAGCGAAACTTGAAAATTTCCCTCGCCTGCGCTGCCCTTGTGTTCGCTGCGACGTCCCTCGTGCCCGCCGCCGTCTCCGCCGAAGATTCGCCCAATGCCAGCATCGGCACCTTGTTCATCGAGGGCGCCTTCACCCGCCCGACGACGGCCGGCGCGAAGGACGCCGAGGGCTATCTGTCGATCATCAACGAAGGCAGCGTGCCGGACCGCCTCGTCTCGGTCGATTCGGACATCGCCGACAAAGCCGAATTGCGCAGCTCGAAGACGGTGAACGGCCATGTCGAGACGCATGCCTTGTCCGACGGGATCGAGATTCCGGCCGGCGGCACGGTGAACCTCGCGCCGGGCGGCGACCACGTCACCTTCATGAACATTCATCATCCGCTGAAATCGGGCGACATCATTCACGCCACGCTCGGCTTCGAGAACGCCGGCCAGATCGACATCGGCTTCCACGCCACGCCGAACCTCAACGCGACGGCGCCGAGCGGCGACGACGACGAGCAGTAAGGGCACGTAACTTATCGATCGTTTGGTGCGGGCGGCCGGGGTCGAACCGGCACAGCTCTTTCGAGCCGAAGGATTTTAAGTCCTTTGCGTCTACCAATTTCGCCACGCCCGCATACCACTCCACCTAAAGCGCTCTCGCCTGATAGGCAATCATCCCCGCCCGCCCGCGATCGGCGCCTGGAAAGCGAGGCCGAGATCCCAGGGGAAATAGATCCAAGTATCCTGCGAGACCTCGGTCATGAACGTATCGACATGCGGGCGCCCCTGCGGCTTGGCGTAGACGGTTGCGAGATGCGCCTTCGGCAGCAGCGCGCGCACCACGCGGGCCGTGGCGCCCGTATCGACGAGATCGTCGATGACCAGGACGCCGGCGCCCTGCCCGCTCAAGAGCTCCGGCGCAATCGTCTTGACGATCTTCGGCGGCCCTTGCTGGACCGTGTGGTCGTAGCTGACGACCGAAAGCGATTCGACCATCCGCAAATCGAGCTCCCGCGCGACGATCGCGGCCGGCACGAGGCCGCCGCGGGCAATGCCGACGATGGCCGAATAAGGCCCCGTCTCGGCCAGCCGCCAGGCGAGCGCGCGGGCGTCGCGATGAAACTGGTCCCAGGAGACGTGAAAGGCTTTTTGCGGGGCGTCGGTCATGTGATCTTATATTGGTCGCGGCCCGCGGCGCGCAGAGCGGCGATGATGGTCTCGACCGCCGCCACGGCCGCGGCGATTTCTTCCGCATCCTTGCCGCGTACGACGATCTCATTGGCGAATTTGCCGTCGACGATCGACGGATAAGAGCCGATCGACAGATTGGGATGCGCCGCGGCGATGGCGCCGAGTTCGGCGGCATAGGCGCCTTCGGGAATATTGCCGACGGCGATGCTGCGCGCCAGCGTCGGCTGCCCCATTTCGAGGCTCGGCGCGACGGCGGCCAGCATCGCCTGCATGACCGCCGGCACGCCGGCCATGACGATGACATTGTCGATCTTGAAGCCCGGCGCCTTGGAGACCGCATTCTCGACAAGCTCGGCGCCCTGCGGAACCCGCGCCATGCGCCGCCGCGCCTCGTTGAGATCGTCGGGCTTGATCCGCTGCAACAATAGCGCGATGGCGCGCGGATCCTCGATGACCGGCACGCCGAAGGCGGCGCCGACCGCATCGACCGTCATGTCGTCATGCGTCGGGCCGAGGCCGCCGGTGGTGAAGACATAGGTATAGCGATGCCGCAGGGCGTTGAGCGCGGCGACGATCTCGGCAATGACATCGGGGACGACGCGGACCTCGCGCAGATCGATGCCCCGCTCGGTCAGAAAATCGGCGATGAAGCCGATGTTCTTGTCCTTGGTGCGGCCGCTCAGGATTTCGTCGCCGATGACGAGAAGCGCCGCAGTAACCGGCTCGGGCATTGCAAAGTCTCCGCATCGGGCCCTATGGCCAAGGCCTAGGTCGATCCCGGCGCATCATGCCCCGCCGACGAGCCTCTCGTCGAGAGCGGCGGTCTTCACCAATGCGAAAATCGGCTGGCCAAGGCCGAGCCCAAGACCGAGCCCAAGGCCGAGCCCAAGCCGGTCGAGCGCCCGCCGCGTGGTCATCGCCAGCAGCGTCCCGTCGCCGTCGAGGGCGATATGCGCGACGGCCAGCGGACCGAGCGCCTCGATTTCGGCCAGGCGGCCCTTGAGCGCGCCCTGGATGCTCAAGCCCTGCGGCGGCGCCAGCGACAGCGTGACATCGGTCGCCTTGATAACGACGCGGCGCTTGGCGCCTTCGTCGCCCTGTGCGCCGGCGAGCCAGATTGTCCCGGCCGGATGGATCAGCTCGGTCAGGCCGTAGGTCTCGTCCCGCTTGCCGACGCGCATGGCAAGCACGCTGGCGCGGTCGGTGCGGGCGTCGTCGCTGAGCGCCGAGGGCAGGACGTCGGCGGGATCGCCGATCGCTGCGACCTGCCCGCGCTCCAAGACAACGACCCGGCTCGCCAGCCGCGAGACCTCTTCGATGTCATGCGAGACATAGACGATCGGGATCTTGAACTCGTCGCGCAAACGCTCGATCAGCGGCAGGATTTCGAGCCGGCGCGCCACGTCGAGCGCGGCGAGCGGTTCGTCCATCAGCAAGAGTTGCGGCGAGGACAGCAAGGCGCGGCCGATGGCGACGCGCTGGCGCTCGCCGCCGGAGAGTTTTGCCGGCGTGCGGCCGAGGAGATCGCCGATGCCGAGCGTTTCGACCACGGCGTCAAAGCCGACCGCGGCCGCCCGGCGGGGCGCGAACCAGCGGCCGAAGAGCAAATTCTGCCGGACGCCAAGATGCGGGAAGAGATGCGAATCCTGAAAGACGAGGCCGATGCGGCGGCGATAAGCGGGAAGAAAAATGTGGCGCTCGGTATCGACCAGAACGCGCCCGTCGAGAACGACATGACCGCGATCCGGCCGGTCGAGGCCGGCGATCAGGCCGATCGTCAAGGATTTGCCGGCGCCGGAGCGGCCGAACAGAGCGGTGATGCCATCACCGTTGCGGAACGCGACCTTGAGATCGAAGCCGCCGACGCGGCGCGCGACAGCGACGTCGATCATCCGCGCGCCAGCCGCTTTTCGCCGCGTGCTTGGATGATTTCCGAGGCGATAATGGCGACGGCGGCGATCACCAGCGAGACGAGCGTTAGATGCAGCGCGCGCTCATCGCCGCCCGGCTCCTGCGTATAGGTATAGATCAGCGTCGGGATCGTCTGTGTCTCGCCGGGAATGTTGGAGACGAAGGTGATCGTCGCGCCGAATTCGCCGAGGGCGCGCGCGAAGGACAACGTCGCGCCGACAACGATCCCCGGCAAGGCCAAAGGCAGGCTGACGAGAAGAAAGCGGAAGACGGGGTTCGCCCCCAAACTGCTCGCGGCTTGTTCGAGATTGGGGTCGATCGCCTCGAAGGAGAGACGCATCGCCCGCACCATCAGCGGAAACCCCATGATCGCGCAGGCAAGCGCCGCGCCGGTCCAGCGGAACGAGAGCACGATGCCGAGATCGGCCAACGCTTGCCCGAAGAGGCCGCGGCGACCGAAACCGATGAGCAGCAGATAGCCGGTGACGACCGGCGGCAGGACGAGCGGCAGATAGATCAGCGCCGTGACCAGCGTCTTGCCGGGAAAATGCCAGCGCGCCAAAGCATAGGCCGCGAGAATGCCGAACGGCAGGCTGCCGAGCAGCGCGACGATGGCGATCCGCAGCGACAGAAAGACGGCGGTCCAATCGTCCGGGCCGAGGAAGTCGTGCAATGCTATATTCTCCCGAATATGGCAAAGCCCGGCTTCTCGGCCGATCGCGCGCGCCTGTCAAGAAGAGCGCCCGCGCCAGAGCATCGGACCGAAAAGTGCGAAGCGGTTTTCGGACAAATCCGATGTGACGAGAAAGACTTGAAAGCGCCGAGCGATTCAATTTGAACGTCCGACGCTCTAATGCCGCCAATAGGTCTTGACGAAAAAGACGATGGTGATCGCGACCGTGATGCAGAGCGTCACGATGCGCGCCACATGCGAAGGCGTGACACGGCCAAGCCGCGCGCCGCCGAAGCCGCCGATGAGCGAACCCGCAAGCATGGCGAGCGTCTGTGGCCACAGCACCGCGCCGGCAAACAGAAAGACGATGATCGCCACCGTATTGGCGGCGGTGATGAGCAAAGTCCGCGGCCCGTGCAAAGCCTTGATGTCGGTCTCGCCGAACAGGCACCAGACGGCGAGCATCATGATGCTGGCGGCGCCGCCGAAATAGCCGCCATAAACGCCGAGCAGGAATTGCGCGACCAGCATCCAATTCGAGCCGTGATAGCGCCCTTCGAGCGCCGTGGCGATCCGGCCGCCGAAGATGAGCGCCAAGGTCGCAAGCAGCAGGAGCCACGGCAGCAACAACGTGAAAGAGCTCGATGGCGTGAACAGCAGCAACAGGCTGCCGGCGAGGCCGCCGACCAGGGTCACGATCATCAGCGGCCAGCGGCCGATGCCGCAGATCGGGCGAAACGAATGTGGATAGACGAGCGTGCTGGCGACAGTCCCCGGCCAGAGCGCGACGGTGCTCGACGTATTGGCGAGGACCGAGGGCATGCCGGTCGCGATCATCGCCGGCACGGAGAGGAACGAGCCGCCGCCCGCGAGCGCATTCATGACGCCCGCGCAAAACCCGGCGGCGAAAAGGAAGAG
>NZ_CANSHK010000045.1:0-26128 GCF_947646745.1 uncultured Methylovirgula sp.
CCCCAGCCTTGGTTTTTTTGGCATTGCTCAGGCATTGGGCGAGCGCCGCGCGATCGTCATTGACCGACGGCTGCGCGTCGGCAATGCCGGCACGGCTGCAAGCGAGGATCATGCAAAGGGCGACGCCAAGAGCCGGGCGCATCGTCAGACCCACCATTTCGGCGGCAGCGCGATCTTCGGCGCGGCCTGTTCGATAGCCGACGCGAGCGAGAACAGTGTCTCTTCGTCGAAGGCGCGGCCGATCAATTGCAGCGCGAGCGGCAAGCCTTCCGACGAAAGCCCCGCCGGCACGGAAATCCCCGGCAAGCCGGCCATGTTGACCGTCACGGTGAAGACGTCATTGAGATACATTTCGACCGGATCGCCGCCGCCCTTCTCGCCCTGACCAAAAGCCGCCGACGGCGTCGCCGGCGTCAGGATCGCATCGACGCCCCCGGCAAAGGCCGTTTCGAAATCGCGTTTGATGAGCGTGCGGATCTTTTGCGCCCGCACATAATAGGCATCATAATAGCCGGCCGAGAGCACGTAAGTGCCGATCATGATGCGCCGGCGCACTTCCTTGCCGAAACCCGCGGCGCGGGTGTTTTCGTAAAGCTCGATGATGTCCTTGCCCGGCACCCGCAGCCCGTAGCGCACCCCGTCGTAACGGGCGAGATTGGACGAGGCTTCGGCCGGCGCGACGATATAATAGGCCGGCAGCGCATAGCGCGTGTGCGGCAGCGAGATCTCGACGATTTTGGCGCCCGCAGCCTTCAGCCAGGCGACGCCGTCGTCCCAGAGCTTGGCGATCTCGGACGGCATGCCGTCGAGACGATATTCCTTCGGAATGCCGATCGTCTTGCCCTTGATCGACGTGCCGACCGCCGCCTCGTAATCCGGCACCGGCCGGTTGACCGATGTCGAATCCTTCGGATCGTAGCCCGCCATCGACCGCAGCAGGATGGCCGTATCGCGGACATCGCGCGCAATCGGTCCCGCCTGATCGAGCGACGAGGCAAAGGCGACGATGCCCCAGCGCGAGCAGCGGCCGTAGGTCGGCTTGATGCCGACCGTGCCGGTGAACGCCGCGGGCTGGCGGATCGAGCCGCCGGTATCGGTCGCCGTCGCGCCGTAACAGAGCCGCGCCGCAACCGCCGCAGCCGAGCCGCCCGACGAGCCGCCCGGCACGATCTTCACATTCGAGCCCGGCCGCCGCCAAGGCGAAACGACGGGGCCGTAATAGGAGGTCTCGTTCGACGAACCCATGGCGAATTCATCGAGATTGAGTTTGCCGAGCATCACGGCGCCGTCGCGCCAGAGATTGGCTGAGACGGTCGATTCATAGGTCGGCACGAAGCCTTCGAGAATGTGGCTTGCCGCCGTCGTCTGCACGCCATCGGTGCAGTAAAGATCTTTGATGCCGAGCGGAATGCCTTCGAGCGGCCGCGCTTCACCGGCAGCGAGCCGCTTATCGGCTGCCGCCGCCATTGTCAGCGCCAAATCCGGCGTCTCGACGATGAAGCAATTGAGCGCCCGGCCCTGCTCGACCGCCGCGATCTGGGCCTTCGCCAGCTCGACGGCGGAAATCTCTTTCCTCGCCAGTGCATCGCGCGCTGCGGCGAGGGTGAATTCGGTCAAATCGGTCAAATCGGCTCTCTAAATTTCTGTTGGGCCTGGGGACCGGCGCTTATTCAACGACCTTGGGCACAACGAAGAAATGGTCCTCGCTCGCCGGCGCGTTGGCAACGATCTTATCGGCGATGTTGCCGTCATCAACGACATCCGGTCGCTCGTAAAGCTGCATCGGCATCACCGAAGTCATCGGCTCGACGCCGCTCACATCGACCGCGCTCAATTCCTCGACGAAGGCGAGGATCGCATTTAGCTCGTCCGCCAGATGCGGCACCTCCGCCTCGGCGAGCTTGATCCGGGCCAGATGCGCAATGCGGCGGACGGTCGCCTGATCGACAGCCATAATGTCTCCTCAGCTTCGCTTGCAAGCAAGGCCGAGCCTATAGCACCCGGGCGCCGCTCCGGGCAACGAAGGCGCTCAAACCTCGAGTGCCTCACCGATCGCCGGCACGAAAGCCCGCGGCTTGCCGCCGAGCGCGGCGACGAAGGCGCCCGGATCCTGCGCCAAGGCGTCGAATGTGCCGTAATGGCAGGGAATGACAGTCTCGAAGTCGAAAAAGCGATGCACCGCCTCGGCGGCCAGCTTGCCGCCCATGGTGAAACGGTCGCCCACGGGGACGATGCCGATCTTCGGCCGATAGAGCGCGTTAATCAAAGCCATATCGGAGAAAATGGCCGTATCGCCCATGTGATAGACGGTCGGTCCCGCCGCCGGGGCGATGACGATCCCCATCGGATTGCCGAGATAGATGGGTTTGCCGTCGATGATGGTGCTGGAGGAATGAAACGCCGGGGTGAAGCTGACCGTGAAGTCGTCGAGCGCGATCGTGCCGCCGGTATTGCCGGGATTGATATTGGAAGCGCCCTGCCCGGCGAGATAAACGCAGACCTCGAAGCTCGAAAGAAGCTGCGCGCCCGTTGCCTTGGCGATCTCGACCGTGTCGCCGACATGGTCATCATGCCCGTGCGTCAGAAGGATGTGGGTCGCACCGGCGGTGACGGCAGCGAAGTCGAGATCGAATTTCGGATTGCCGCGCAAAAAAGGATCGACGAGGATGACCGAGGATCGGGTTTCGATCCGAAAAGCCGAATGTCCGAGCCAGGTGATTTTCATGGGTTACTCCGGAACGAGATGCACGTGGCGTGGCGGCGCGCGCCAGCGGGGACATAACCCAATCCGGGCCGCGCGGCCACCGGCCGAAACTGCGTCCCGCGCATGAGCGGCGCCGAACTGATGATCGAGGATTTAGGCGCGCAGCTCGGCCGCGGCCAGAGATTGATGGGCTTCGATCTCGGCACCAAGACGATCGGCATCGCCCTTTCCGACGTCGAACGCCGCCTCGCGACACCTCTCGAAACGTTGAAGCGCGGCAAATTTTCCGCCGATGCCGCGACCCTGCTTCAGCGCGCCGAAAAATTCGATGTCGCCGGCTTTGTCATCGGGCTGCCGCTCAATATGGACGGCAGCGAAGGCCCGCGCGCCCAGGCAACGCGCGCCTTCGTCCGCAATCTCGGCCGGCTGACCCAAATTCCGTTTGTCTTCTGGGACGAGCGGCTTTCGACTGCCGCCGTCACCCGTGCGCTGATCGAGCAAGACGCTTCGCGGGCAAAACGCGCCGAAGTCGTCGACCGGATGGCGGCAGCCTATATCCTGCAAGGCGCACTCGACCGGCTCAACCGACGCTAGGCCACGCCAAGTACGAGATCACTCGCCGGCGTCAAAGGAAAGACCGCTTCGACACGCGTGCCACGCCCGGCCAGCGCCGCCACGTTCAACTTTCCGCCACAGCTTTGGACGCGCTCGTTCATGCCGGTGAGGCCGAGGCCTCGTATCGCCGTCGTGCCAATGCCGATGCCGTCGTCCTCGACGATGACCCGCAGGGCTTCGGTCGCGCTTTGACCCGCGAGCGGCAGGTAATCGACGCTGACGCGGGCCTTGCGCGCGCGGGCATGGCGGAAAATATTGGTGAGGCTCTCCTGCACCACGCGGTAGGCAGCAAGTTCGACCGTCTCGCCGACCAGGCCCAAATCGTCGGTGACGGCGAGCGAAATCTCAAGCTCTGGATGCGCCGCGCGCCAGGATCCGACCAGCGTGCGCAAGGCCTCGGCGAGTCCCAATTCGTCGAGGCCGGGCGGCCGCAGCCGTTGCAACAAACGGCGCAGCAGGGTCTGGATCGCCTCGGCCTGTTCACCGATCGCCGCGACGTTCTGGCGGACGACGGCAGGTCCCGGCGCGCCTTCGCTCAGGGCGCTGACATTGGCGCGGATACAGAACAAGGGCGGGCCCATCTCATCGTGGAGATCACGCGCGATCTGGCCGCGTTCCTCGTCCTGCAGCCGCATCATCTGATGCATGAGCCGGTGGTTCTCGGCGCTGACCTTGGCGAGATCGACGGCCAGCCCGTTGATCTTGGCACCGATATCGACGAATTCGGGCGGCCCGCGCGGTACGATCTTGACGTCGGTGTCGCCGCGCGCAAGCCGCGTAATAGCGCGACCGACGTCGGCGATGGGAGCGATCGCCCGGCCGACCAGAATGAGAATGAGCACGAAAAGACAGATACCGAAGGCGAGCGTCGTTGCGGCGATCGAACAGACTTCGGTCCAGATTTCGGCCACCTCCCCGGTCGGATTGGCGGCGATGACAATGTCACCGTAATTGCGCCCGTGGATCGTGGCCGGGACGATCGTGACACTCGGACGCGGCTCGAAGAGCCGCACGAACCAGCCGGGCGCGCCGCCGACCTGGCTTGCATAAGAGGCGAAGGGCAGCGTCTGAGCCTGAGCGGCATCGGCCGCGACCATGATGCGCACGTGCCGCAAATTCTGCAATTGCGCCAGGAGCCGCCGCAGCGGCGGTTCGGGATCCGGCGTCTCCTGCAGGCTCGCGAGCGCCGTCTCGACGAGCTCGCGCGCAAGCGTCTCGTCGCTTTCGCTTTCGGCCGCGACGCGAGGCCCGGCGTTCCAGCTGATCAAGGCGAAATTGACGAGCAACGAGAGAAAAAGCAGCGCGCCGAGCAGCAGATTCAAACGCCAGCGCAAAGAAAGCCTTCGCATCATCACGCGTTCCTTGTGACACGCCGCGAGCTTGCGAGCGCACCCGGCGCCGGCAAGTTCAAAAGTTCACCGGCAAATCGGGATGTTATCCATCATGGCGGTGAAATTTTCTACAGCATCACGCATTATGCCCGCACGACGGCAGTAACTGTCTATGATATCAGGTAAAATCATTGACAGCGGGGAAACTCGGATTGAAAGATGGCTGTCTCATTGCTGCCGGGTTAGAAAAATGCGGATTTTAATCGTCGACGATCACCCGGTCATTCTTTCCGGGTGCCGGGCGATGCTCTCGCCTCATTCAGACATCGACGTAATCGATGCGCTGGATTCGACCCAGGCCTTCGACACATATGTTGAGATGCGGCCGGATGTGGCGGTCATCGACGTCAACCTGCCCGGCATGTCCGGCTTTGCCTTGACCCGCCGGATTCTCGACTTCGATCCGCAAGCCCGGATCATCATCTTCACGATGAACGACGACCCGATCTTCGCGGCAAGGGCGATCGAAAACGGCGCTAAAGGCTATATCGGCAAATGCGAGGATCCGGCCCGCTTCGTCGCCGCGATCCGTGCGGTCGCCACGGGCCAGACTTTCCTGTTGCCGGAAATGGCGCAGAAACTCGCCTTCCTCGACCCCGGCCGGCGCGATTTTCTGACTGGGCTCAATGCGCGCGAATTGGAAATTTTGCGGTTGCTGCGCAGTGGCAAAAGCATGGCCGAGATCGCCGGCATCATCAACGTTTCGTACAAGACGGTCGCCAATTGCTGCGCCGTGCTGAAACGCAAGCTTGGCGCTCGCACGCCGCTCGATCTCGTGCGCATCGCTGTCGAAAACAAGCTGGCTTAAGAAAAGGACGCGGCCGCCGGGAAGCGACCGCGCCATCGGGCTTAGGCCTTGGGCTTACCAATAGCCATACCCGCCATAAGGGCCCCAGCTCCCATACGGGCCATAACCGTAGGCGTGGTAATAGCCATAGGGATAGCCGGTCGCGACCGTCGCGGCTGTGTCCGCGATGCCCAGCGCTGAGCCGACGATCGCACCGCCAAGACCCAGCGGGCCGGCGTCGTAATAGCCATCGCGGTAATAGCCGTCATAGTAGCCATAGGGCGCGTAGCCGTAACCATAGGCATGCGGCCCGTAATAACGATGATGGATGCGATAGCTGATATCGGTCTCGGGGGAATTTGACCAATCCTGCGCCAAAGCCGCACTGCCAAAGGCCGTCGTCAGCGCGCCGGCAAGCGCCAGGCTTGCCAATTTGCTTCTACCTCGCAACATTCGATCCTCCTTTCCCTGCAGGCGATTAACGCGCCTGCGGCTTTGCCGCGAGCGCGCCAATCGGCTCCATCACTTACGCAAAACGCCAGAAATCGTTCCCGATCCTGGCGCAAGCAGCAGCGTGAAAAGGAGCGCGCGGCAGCGGCGCCGCCGCGCTTCAACGGAGGCGTCTCAAGGCCCTATTCGAGCACGAGGTTGCGCGGCTTGCCCGCAACCCAAGCCTCGATATTGTCGACAAGCTGGTTCGACAGTCCCGTCATCGCCTCGACGCTGGCCCAGGCGACATGCGGCGTGATCAGCAGGTTCGGCAGGTCGGCATCCAGCAGGACGTTGCCGTTCTTCGGCGGCTCGACGGTGAGCACGTCGAAACCGGCGCCGCCGATCTCGCCCGATTTCAACGCCTCGACCAGGGCCTTCTCCTCGACGAGGCCGCCGCGCGCCGTATTGATGAGGATCGCGTCCTTCTTCATCTTTTTCAGCTCGGGAGCGCCGATGATATTGCGCGTCTGCTCGGTCAGCGGGCAATGCAACGAGATGACGTCGCTTTCCCGCAAGACGGTGTCGAGATCGACCTTGCCGGGAAAATCATAGACATCGGTGGCGATCACCTTCATGCCCAATGCTTCGGCGCGCGCGCCGACCGACTTGCCGAGCGCGCCATAACCGATAAGGCCGAGCGTCGAGCCGGAGATGTCGTGGATCGGGTGGTCAAAATAGCAGAACTGGTTGATCGTCTGCCATTTGCCGCGGCGCACGTCGAGCACGTAGGGGACAAGGTTGCGGCGCAAGGCGAAGATCAGCGCCAGCGTATGTTCCGGTACGGTATTGTCGGCGTAGTTGCGAATGTTTGAGACCGGGATGTTGTGCGCCTTGCAATAGGCCTTGTCCACGACATCGGTGCCGGTTGCCGCAACGGCGATCAATTTCAGCTTCGGCAGCTTCTCAAGGCTCGCGGCACGCAATGGCACCTTATTGATGATGGCGATGTCGGCGTCGGCCAGACGCTCGACGACTTGATCGGCGACCGTCTCCTCGTATTCCTTATAGCTATGCGGAAAATTCGGCTTTCGCACCGGCACGCCAAGGGTCGCACGGTCCAGGAAAACAATGTTGTAATGCGGTGTCTCGGCCAAGGCGCCTCTCCTTTTTGCCCTTCCTTATGGGTGCGGCCTGAGAACGTCAACCCGCCGACCTGCCGGTCACTTGCCAGCCCACTTACCAGCCCACTTGCCAGCCCACTTGCCAGCGACTTGCGGGCCAATTGCCGGCTGCCTGCGGCCCGCTTGCCGTCAGTTTGCGTCCCATTCGCAGATGCGAAAGCCATTGTGGCGCTGCTCGAGATCGAGGTGGAGATGCGCCTCATGCGCCGCGTCGGCGCCCGGCCCAAGCACGGTGGTGAAGCGCGCGCAGGCAGCGGCCTTCATCGGCGCCAGAAAAGCCGGCTTTTGCGGCGCGCCCTTGCTGATCAGGATCGTCTGCCCGTTGCGTAGAACAATGCCGCGCAAATCGAAGGCATTCCCCTTTGCATGTTCGCTCAGCTTGGCGCCAGGGACGCGATTACGGGTGCGGCATTCATAGCCGATCGAGCCGAGAATTTTGACGAGACCGCCGGCCGCTTGCACCGCAGGCGCGACATCCTCGCGGAACCAGGCGCCAAGCGCGTCCGCGAGATCGCAGCGGATGAGCGGCGGCGGTTCGAAGGGCACTTTCGTGCCGTCGGCGAGCAAGACGGCCGACAAGGTGACGGGCGCCGCGATGCCGCAGCCGTTCGCATCCCTGACCGGCGCCGCGGCCGCGACGACGAGCGTTTTGCTCACCAACACACGTGGACACGCAGGATCCGGCGTCGGCGGCATCGGCGTGCTGATCGGCACCAGCGGTTTGACGGGTGGCGGCGTGACCGGCGGCTCGACCAACGGCTTCGACACGGCAAGATCGGCAGGCCGCGGCGGCGGCAGTGGCGTCGAAGGTTCAACGCGCTCCGGCCGGGGCGTGGCGAGGTCGACGGGGCGCCGCGGCGGCAGCGGAATGGTTCGCCGCGCTAACGCCGCGCCGTTTTGCAGAGCGAAGCAGAAGAAAATGAAAACATAGGCTGGACGCCATTGCATCCAGCTTGAACGCGACAAAACCCGGAAGGCTGCGTCACATTTAAATTTGTTGCAGCAGCGCGTCGGCGCTCGACACTTCGGCTTTGCCGGATGCGGGTTCGATATTGAGCTTCGTCACGACATCGTCATCGACGAGCATGGCATAGCGCTGCGACCGCAGACCAAGCCCGCGGTCCGTCAAATCGAGCGTCAGCCCGATCGCCTTGGCAAAGCTGGCGCTCCCGTCGGCAAGAAAGACGAAGTCATCGCTGACGGCGCCGAGCGATTTGGCCCAGGCATTCATCACGAAGACATCATTGACGGCCGTGATCGCAATCAAGGTGACGCCCTTGGCGCGAAGTTCTTCGGCCTTCTCGATAAAGCCCGGCACGTGATTGAGCGTGCAGGTCGGCGTGAACGCGCCGGGGACGCCGACGAGCACGGCTTTGCGACCCTTGAAAATCTCGTCCGTCGTGCGCGGCTGCGGGCCGTCCGCCGTCATTACCGTGAAGGCGACTTGCGGCAGCGCTTCGCCGATTTGAATTGCCATATCGAACCCTCGTCTTGGTCGCAGCGAACGTTGTCGCAGCTAACTAACGTCTGCCCGTCTGCGCCGCAAGCCGACAAGCGCAACCCGCGCGGCACAAAGATTAAGCTTCATTTAGGTCGGAACAACCGCCGCCGACACGCATTCCAGACGCAGCCGGCCAAACCGGCAATAGAAGCAGTCCATTGATACAATAGGAGAAAACCATGGCTAACTCGACCTCGAACCGAGGCTTCGCTTCTATGGACGAAGAGAAGCAACGCGAGATCGCGCGCAAGGGCGGCGCAAGCGTCCCCGCGGACGAGCGCAGTTTTTCGCGCGACCACGAGCTCGCCTCCGAGGCCGGCCGCAAAGGCGGTGCCAGCGTCCCGGACGAGAAGCGGAGTTTCTCACAAGATCATGAGCTCGCTGCCGAAGCGGGGCGCAAGGGTGGCCACGTGTCCGGCGGCAACTTTGCCAACGATCCGGAGCGTGCGTCCGAGGCCGGCCGTAAAGGCGGCCAGGCGTCCGGCGGCAATTTCGCGAACGATCGCGAACGCGCCTCTGAAGCGGGTCGGCAAGGCGGCCACGCTTCCCATGGGGGCGGCCGCCACTCATCGTGAGTGATCATGTTTCTAAGCGGCAGCCGGGACCGAAAAGTCTCGGCTGCTCCGCCTATCAGGCCGCTTTCGCGAGCTTTGCCGCAAAACGGATATCGTCGACAAAGCCGCGGAAAGCGTCGTGGCGTTCGTCTTCATCACGCATCCGCAGGATCGCCGAGGGGTGAACCGTGACGATGAGGTGCTGGCCGCCGGTCAATTCCAGACTCTGACCGCGCAGCCTCGAGAGCACGACCGCTCGATCAAGCAGGGCCCGCGCGGCCGTGACGCCGAGCGCGACGACCAGCTTCGGCTGCACCAGCGCCAGCTCGCGGTCGAGCCACCAGCGGCACGCCTGCACTTCGCCGCGATTGGGCTGTTTGTGCAGGCGCAGCTTGCCGCGCGGCTCATATTTGAAATGCTTGACTGCGTTCGTCACATAGGCCGCGCCACGATCGAGACCGATTTCCGCCAGCGCCGCGTCGAGGATGCGGCCCGCCGGCCCAACGAAGGGGCGCCCGTCGCGATCCTCTTTATCGCCGGGCTGCTCGCCGACAAACATCAGCGGCGCGCCGACTGGTCCCTCGCCGAAAACGACCTGGGTCGCGTCGCGATAGAGCGGACACCGCGTACATTGTGCGGCTTCGGCCGCCGCCGCGTGGAGACGACGCGTGGCAAGGTCGGAATTCATGCGGCACGATCCCGCTGTCGCGGCGAAATCTGAAGCTTTTCCATCAGCGCTTGCGCGTCCCGCGGCGCCCGCAATTTGTCGGTATTATCGAAATAGATGAAGACGTCGCGGCATTTTGCCGGCGCCGCCTCGGGCGATGCGAATTCGCCATCGTGCATCGGCTTTCCCCGCGACCAGGCGCGGATTCGGGCCGCCCATCGCGAAAGCGCACTATCGTCATAGCCGCTACGATAAAGTTCGGTCGAGCCGTGCAGGCGGCAATAGACGAAGTCGGACGTCAAATCCATCAAGAGCGGCCATTCGACCGTATCGGCGCAGACGAGCGCGACGTTTTGGGCGCGCAACAGATCGATGAACGCCGGATCGATGAAGCTCGCATGGCGGATTTCGATCGCATGCCGGATCGGTCGTGCGCTATCCGCCTTCAGCCAGGCACGCGCCTTGAGACGATGGTCGTGCCGGCGCGCCAAGCGCGAGGCCGTTTCCGTGTCGTGCGGCAGAAGCGCAAGAAACGCTTCCGCGCGGTCACGGTCGAAACGAAAGTTCGGCGGAAATTGCCAGAGAATCGGGCCGAGTTTCGGCCCGAGCGCGAGCATGCCGGAGGCGAAGAAATTCGCAAGCGGGACGAGCGCGTCACGGCCGCGCTTGATATGGGTGATGAAACGCGGCGCCTTCACCGCAAAAACGAATTCCTCCGGCACTTGCGATGCCCAGAAGCGGAAGGTCGCCGGCGTCTGCAAGCTATAGAACGTGCCATTGATCTCGAGCGAGCGGAAGAAGGTGCTGGCGTAGGCGAGTTCCTGCTTCTGCGGCAAACCCTTCGGAAAGAAATGTCCGCGCCAGGGCGCATAGGTCCAGCCGGATATGCCGATCCTGATATCGCCGTGTTCCGCCATGCTCCGACCCGCGGCTTGACCGCGTTGAGAAAACGCGCGGCTGCTATTTGGTTCCCGCGGAGGAAGCCTGCGCAGGCAGATCGAGCGCCACGGTGAAGACATAAGATTGCTGCGCCGTGGTCAGCGTCAATTGCGCGGAGACGCGTTGCGGCAACCCCTTCAACGGCTGCTGTATGGCAACAAGCGAAAACTTCCGGTCGGCGAGCTTTTTGGTTTCGATGTCCCAGCCATCCGGCGCCTCGGCGAAAAGATCGATGGGGGTCGCCGCGCCGTTCCAGGTCAAAATCCAGCGCGGCTGCGGCGCGGCTTGGTCTGCGGTGATCACAATTTCTTTCTGCACGGCGCCGTTCGTGAGCGGAATCGGCACGCGCGCGGCCGCCTGCGCGATCAATTTTTCTTCCGCGCTCGTGCCGTTCTGCGGCAGTTGGAGCTCGGCGACGCTTTTCGCCGGCAGACAAATGTTGTCGCAGACCGCGTAATCGAGCATGAGCCGCAGACGCACCGGCTTTGCCGGATCCCGCGCGACCACCGTAATGGGGAAAGTGACGCCGCCGCGATAGCCGAACGCTTCGAGGCCCTGCTCGTTAATCCGCTGCGGCGCCGGATAGGCGACGGTGGCGGAGCCAAGATTTTCCGAGCCTTGGAAGGAGAAGGTCGGCGGCACCCCGGCTTCGCCCGGTGTGCGCCAATAGGTGATCGCCGCTCCGGCAAGCTTTATCTCTGCCGCGGCGGCATAAAGGCCCTTGCCGCGCGGCGCGCCGGCGATCAGCCGCATTTGTGCCTTATCACTGCCCGACCCTGTCCAAAGAGTCGCAAAAGGATCGGACTTCGCCGCGAGGGGTGCGAGGCTGATGCCTATCCCCAGGCACAGCCGGCACCAAAAAAGAGGATGGCCAAAGTTCCGCGCCTGCGTCAACATGAGGCCGGAACCCAAGGAACGGAGCAAGGAACGGAGATTGCGTAAGATTGTGATGACCACCTGTGCGTCTTCCTTTTCATCCTTTTTCGCACCGGCGAGAGATGAAATTGTGGCCTACGGAACCCATTTGTTCCCTATCCAGCAAAGGTCTCAGGATGGCAACGGCGAAACCGACGGGCAAAGTCAGCGAATATCTTGACGGGCAATTCCTGCTCGCCATGCCTGGCATGAGCGACGACCGCTTCGCTCGCAGCGTCGTCTATTTATGCGCGCATTCCGACGAAGGCGCGATGGGAATCGTCATCAATCGCCGCGCGCCGAGCCTGAATTTCTCCGAGCTTCTCATCCAACTTGACGTCATCAAGCCGGACGAGGCGATCCGCCTGCCGGCACAGGCGGGCGCTGTCCCAGTCTTGCGCGGCGGCCCGGTCGAGGCCGGGCGCGGCTTTGTCTTGCATTCGAACGATTTTTACATCGACAATTCGACGCTGCCCATCGACGGCGGCGTGTCACTGACCGCGACGGTCGACATATTGCGGGCGATCGCCAAGGGCTCCGGCCCGGATCGGGCGATCCTCGCGCTCGGCTATGCCGGCTGGTCGCCGGGGCAGTTGGAAGACGAGATGCAGAACAACGGCTGGCTCACCTGCCCGGCCGACGCCGCGCTCATCTTTGATACGCCGCTCGAGTCGCGCTATGACGCGGCCATGCGCAAGATCGGCATCGATCCGGCCTTTCTCTCAGTCCAGGCCGGCCGCGCCTAAGCGATACGTTTCGGGTGAAGCGGAACCGACTAGGCCGCGGCCTGGGCCGCGCCGACGAGCTTACGCGCTTCGCTGGCGCTCATCGGATGGCCGAAAATATAGCCCTGCGCAAATTCGCAACCGAGTTGATAAAGCTCGATCGCATCGGATTCGGTCTCGGCGCCTTCCGCGACGATATCCATGCCGAGATCATGCGCGAGCGTCACGATGGAGCGCAGGATGACCGGCCGCGCGCCCTTGCGGTTGTGATGCACGAAAGACCGGTCGATCTTGATTGTATCGAAGGGGAAACGCTGCAAATAGGCGAGCGAGGAATAGCCGGTGCCGAAATCATCGAGCGACAGGCCGGCGCCGAATTCGTGGATGCGGCTTAAAATCTGCGCCGCATATTCCGGGTTCTCCATCACCAGGCTTTCGGTCAGTTCGAGCTTCAAGGTGCCGCGGGCGACCTTCCAGCGCGAAAGCACGGCGCGCACATCCTGCAAGAGATCGTGACGCAGCAATTGCCGCGACGAGATATTCACGCTGGCAAAGAGCGGCGGATCGAGATCGAGCGCCCCCTGCCAGGCGGAAAGCTCGCGCGCCGTGCGCTCCATCGCGAAAATGCCGAGATCGACGATACTGCCCGTCTCCTCGGCAACGGGAATGAATTCTGCCGGGCTCAGCCGGCCGAGCTTCGGATGGTCCCAGCGCAACAGGGCCTCGAAGCCGGCGACCGTGCGATCCTCGAGCCGGATGATCGGCTGAAACAGAATCTGCATTTCACCGCGGTCGAGCGCACGGCGCAGATCGGACTCAAGCGTCAGCCGGTCGGAGCGCACCGTCCGCATGGAGGGGCGGAAGACTTCGATGCGGTTGCCGCCGATGCGCTTGCCATGACGCACGGCGATCTCGGCATCGTTCAGCATATCCTCGCGATCGGCGTGCAATTGCGGATCGAAGAGCGCCAAGCCGATCGAGGCCGTCAGCGGCACTTCGGTCTCGCCGAAGGCGACCGGCGTCGAAACCGCCCGGCGCACCACATTGGCAATGGCGATGATCTGGTCCGTCTCGTTCTCCGAAATGACGACGGCGGCGAACTGGTCGCTGCTCAGCCGCGCCAGCGTGTCCTGCGGCTTCAAAATGCGGCCGAGCCGGCGCGCGACGGTCAGCAGGATCGAATCGCCGGCCGAAAAGCCGATCGTCTCGTTGATTTGCTTGAAGCGGTCGATGTCGATGCAGATGACCGTCGGACGAATTTGCGCGTCGGTCTGCGAGAGCTTGAGTGCCGCATCGAGCCGGTCGAAAAACAATTCGCGGTTCGGCAGGCCGGTGAGATTGTCGTGGACGGCGTCATGCAGAAGCCGCGTCTGCGCGGTCTTCTGCTCGGTTACGTCCGAGAGCGTGCCGATGACGCGGATCACTTCGCCTTCCGGCCCGATGACCGGCCGGGCCTTCAGCAGATACCAGAAATAATGCCCATCGGCGGCGCGCAGGCGGAATTCCTGATTGATGCGGCCGCGTCTTTGTTCGAGCATCGTGTCAAGGCTGGCGCGGTAGCGGTCGCGCTCGAACGGATGCAGAATTTCGAGCCATTTCGACGCCGGCCCCTCGAGCTCGCCGCGATAAAGCCCGAGCTGCGTCTCGACTTCGGGGCTGACATAGACGCGATCCGAGGCCACGTCCCAATCGAAGATCGTATCGCCGCAGCCCGTCAGCGCCAGGGCCTTGCGCTCGGAATCGTTGATCGCGCCATAGCCCAAGCCGCCGCTGGCAAAGGCGTTCTGCATAACGGTGAAACCGATCAGCATGACGATGAGCACCAGGCCGCCGATGAGCGCCGGCGAAACGAGATCGTTGGTCAGCGTGCCGGTCACCGTGAAACCGGCAGCGATGACCCAGACAAGCAGCAGAAACCAAGTCGGAATCAGCATGACCGCGCGGTCATAGCCATGCGTCGAAAGATAAAGGACGAGGATGAAGCCGACCGCCGCGATGGTCGCAAGCGAAATGCGGGCGACGCCGGCGGCGATCGGTGCATCGAAGACCGCAAGCCCGATCAAGGCGAGAAGGAAGGCGAGCCAGCCGATCGCCACATGCGAGGCGCGCACATGCCAGCGATTGAGATTGAGATAGGCGAAGAGAAAGACGAGCAGCGTCGCGGCGAGGGAGGTCTCGGCGCCGGCGCGCCAGATGCGGTCGGCCTGCTCCGACGTATCGAAAATCTTGTCCCAGAATCCGAAGTCGATGCACACATAGGCGAGCACCGCCCAGGCGAGCGCCGCCGCTGCCGGAAAGATCACCGCGCCCTTGACGACGAAGACGATGGTCAGAAAGAGCGCCAGCAGGCCGGCGACGCCGATGACGATGCCCTTGTAGAGCGACAGGCTGGTGAGCTTGTCCTTATAGGCGTCGGGCTGCCAGAGATAGAGCTGCGGCAGGCCGGCCGTGCGCAATTCCGCAACATAGGTCACGGTCGTGCCCGGATCGATCGTCAGCCGGAAGACATCGGCATCGGCGCTTTCGATGCGCTCCGGCGGGAAGCTCTGGCTCGCGGTGATCGCCGAAATGCGCGAGGAGCCGAGATCCGGCCAGATGACGCCCGAACCGACGAGCCGGAAATGCGGCGCGACGACGAGCCGTTCGAGCTGTTCGTCGGTGTCATTGGTCAGCGCGAAAACGATCCAATTTGGATGCGAACCGGGTTCCAGCGCGCGCACTTCGATGCGCCGAACGATGCCGTCCGAGCCGGGCGCCGTCGAGACCAACAGCCGGTCGCCTTGCGCGCCGTAATTCTCGACGGCCTTGGTGAGATCGATGGCCGTGGCATCAAGCGGGATGCGCACCGATTCGATGGCGCGAGCCGGTGTCATGCCCAAAAGCAAAAGCGCGAAGACGAGCCATGCCGGGCATTGACGCATCAAAATCCGCACGCGTGAGGCCGCCGACATTGTTCTCCACTCAACCGCGATCGCGACGCGCGACCCGCAAGGGCGGCGGATCGGTTTCGAGAAGCGCATAAAGAAGATGATCCTGCCAGAGGCCGTTGATGCGCAAATAAGCCCGGGCGAACCCCTCCCGCTTGAAGCCGACACGTTCAAGAAGCCGGATCGAGGCTTCGTTATGCGGCAGGCACGCCGCCTCGATCCGATGCAGGTGCAGCGAGGTGAAGGCATAGCCGGTCATCGCCCTCACCGCCCGCGACATGAATCCTTTGCCCGCGTAAGGCACGCCCATCCAATAGCCGAGCGTCGCCGATTGTGCGACGCCGCGCTTCACCTGGCCCAGCGTCAAGCCGCCGACAAGCGTGTCATCATCGCGAAAGATGAGGAATGGATAAGCCTCGTCATTCGTTATTTCCTGCAGATTACGCCGCAGCCTGCGGCGGAAAGCCGTGCGGGTCAAGTCATCGCCCGGCCAAGTCGGCTCCCATGGCGTAAGGAACGAACGACTCTTTTCGCGCAGATCAGCCCAGGCTTCATAATCGTACGGCTCCGCCGGGCGAAGGTGAACGCCCTCGCCGCGAACAAAATTGCTGATCTCGCTCGGACCGCCGAGCCGGAACAGAGCCACCCGCTCCTCCTCAAGTCCCGCCGACGAGTTCGCGAACGCGATCCGGCGTGTGGACTTTCGTAATCGGCCCGACGGCCGCGACCGTCGGCGCGGAACGCAAAGCCGCCGCGCCGGCGGCGCGAATTTCGGCGACCGTCAAAGCATCGATCTTTGCGAGAATTTCCTGACGCGTCAGGACACGGCCGAAGGCGAGCATTTGGCGGGCGATCTGCTCCGACCGCGCGGTCGGCGATTCGAGCGCCGTCAGCTGCGAAACTTTCATCTGCGCTTTCGCGCGATCGATCTCGGCCTCGGTCAAATCCGCCGACGCCGCGGCGATGCATTCGAGCGCTACGGGGACGAGTTCGCGCACCTGCTGCTTGCTCGTCGCCGCATAAAAACCAAAGAGGCCGGTGTCGGCGTAACCCCAGTGGAAGGAATTGACCGCGTAAGCAAGGCCGCGCTTCTCGCGTACTTCCTGGAACAGCCGCGAGGACATGCCGCCGCCGACCGCATTGGCGAAGACGCTCAGCGCGTAATAATCCGGCGCGGCATAAGACAGGCCCTCGAAGCCGATCACGAGATGCGCCTGTTCGAGGCGCCGACTCGCGCGCATGTCGCCGCCGACATAACGCGCCGGCGTCACATCCTCGCCCGGCTGCGCCGGCATCGCCGCAAACCGCGCCGCCGCCGCCTCGACGATCTCGGCATGGTCGAGGGCGCCGGCGGCGCCGATCGCTGTCACGCCGCTGCGATAATGCTTGGCGAGGTAATTGGCGATCATCGAACGGTCGAAGGCCCTGACATGCTCCGGCGTGCCGAGAATCGGCCAGCCAATCGGCTGTTCGGGAAATGCCGCCGCATTGAAAAGATCGAAGACGAGATCGTCAGGCGTATCCTCGACCGCTCCGATCTCCTGGATGATGACTTCTTTCTCGCGCTCGAGTTCCTCTTTGTCGAAGACGCTCTCGGTCAGAATGTCCGAAAGAATGTCGAGCGCGAGCCCGGCATCGCCGGCGAGTACATGGGCGTAATAGGCGGTCTGCTCGACGCTCGTTGCGGCATTGAGATCGCCGCCGGCGCTTTCGATCTCTTCGGCAATGTCGCGCGCCGAGCGCCGCCGCGTGCCCTTGAAGGCCATATGTTCGAGAAGATGCGAAAGCCCGCGCTCGCGCGGACGTTCGTGCCGCGAGCCCGCTGCCACCCAAACGCCGAGCGAGACGGTTTCGAGATGCGGCATTTTATCGGTGACGATCCGCAAGCCGGACGGGAGAATCGTGACTTCGACGCTCATGACGCCGCCCTCCGCGACCCGCCCCTTTCGCCGTGCAGACGCGCGCGGATGAAACCTTCGACCGCATTCTGATCGTTCGGCAGCACGTCGAAATGTTCCGGCCGCGATTCGAGATCGGCAAGATGCGGCGGCAGATGCGGATGCTGGCCGGTTGCGCGGGCGATCGCGGCGGGGAATTTCGCCGGATGCGCGGTGCCAAGCACGATCATCGGAATGTTCGGGCGCTGTGCGAGCGCGGCGCGCCCGGCGCCGACGCCGACGGCGGTATGCGGATCGATCAATCTCTCTGTCTCGCGCCACACACGCGCGATCTCCTCACTTGTCTCAGTCTCGCCGATCCGCTGCGCATCGAACTCCGCCCGGATTGTCGCGAGCGGCGCAGCCTCGAGCGAGAAACCGCCGGATTGCTGCAGGGAATTCATCAGCCTGCTCACCGTCGCGGCGTCGCGCCCGCAGGCCTCGAACAAAAGCCGCTCGAAATTCGAGGACACCTGAATGTCCATTGAGGGCGATTGTGTGGCCTCGACGCGGCCGATCTCGTAACGGCCGCTCGCCAATGTCCTGACGAGAATGTCGTTTGCATTGGTGGCAATGACGAGCCGCTCGATCGGCAGGCCCATCTTCTTCGCCACCCAGCCGGCGAGAATATCGCCGAAATTGCCCGTGGGCACGGCGAAGGAGAGCGCCCTATGGGGGGCGCCGAGCGCCACCGCGCTTGAGAAATAATAAACGACCTGCGCCATGACGCGCGCCCAATTGATCGAATTGACGCCGGCGAGCGAATAATCCTGACGGAAGCGTTTGTTGGCGAAAAGCCCTTTCACCATGTTTTGAGCATCGTCGAACGTGCCTTCGAGCGCGATCGTATGGATATTGTTTGCCGCAATGGTGGTCATCTGCCGGCGCTGCACGTCGGAGACGCGGCCGTTGGGATAAAGGATGAAAACGTCGACCTCGGGGAGATCGCGAAAGGCGGCGATGGCGGCCGCACCCGTATCGCCCGAGGTGGCGCCGACGATGGTCGCCCGCTGACCCCGCGCCTTCAGCACATGCTGCATCAGCCGGGCGAGCAATTGCATGGCCAAATCCTTGAAGGCCAAGGTCGGGCCGTGAAACAATTCGAGCAGGAACAGATTATCGCCAAGCTGCGACAACGGCGCGACCGCGACGTGATCGAAGCCGGCATAGGCATCGGCGATCATGGCACGCAAGGCCGCGCGGTCGAGCGTTCCGGCGACGAAAGGCCAGATCACCGCATCCGCGACCGTGGCATAAGGCTTTCCCGCGAAGCCCGCGATATCGGCTGGCGTGAACTGCGGATAGGATTGCGGCAGATAAAGCCCCCCATCCTCGGCGAGGCCGGCGATCAGCGCGTCGGTAAAGGACAATGAGGGCGCGGCGCCCCGCGTTGAGATATAGGTCACGTTCGGGCCCGAACTTTCTGCGATTCCGGAGATCATCTAGCACAAAATCCGAGCAGCGGGGATTTTTGCTGCCCCGGCCCGCGATGCCGAGATAACGCTTAAGCCTTTGCCTTGGCTCGCGTTTCCTGCCACGTCCTTAAAATATAGGAGCCGACGACGATCCACAGCCCGCCGGCCAGGCCGAACCACGTCAAAGCATATTCCATATGATTATTGGGAATATTGATGTTCGTCAGCCCGCCCTCCGGCCAGCCGCCGGCAATCGCGGTTTTGTCGGCGTCGACGATGAAGGGGGCGACACGGGTAAGGCCGAAATGGGCCACGATCGGCGCCGGGTCGCGACTGAAATAAAGCCCATGCGACGGATCATCGGCGGGCGTGAAGAGATTGCGCGGCTGCGGCGGCCGCATCAATCCGGTCACCGTCACCTCGCCTTCGACTTCGCTGTTTGGGCGCGTCGATTTCGCCGCCAGCGCCGAGGGGACGTAGCCGCGGTTGACGATGACCTGATCGCCCGAGGCGAGGACCAAAGGCGTCAGCACCAGATAACCCGGCCCGAGATCGCGCGGGCCGTCCGTCCGAAAGATCAGCACTTCGTGGGCATTGTCGAAACGGCCGCGGAGGACGATGCGGCGATAATCGTAATCGTCGGATTTCAGGCGTGGCCAATCTGCCGCCGCCGGCATCGGCTGCGGCGTCGCCGTGCTGCGCGCGGCGATCCGGGCAATTAGCGCCTCTTTCCAGGCAAGGCGGTGCAATTGCCAGACGCCGAGCGAAACGAGCAGGCCGGTCGCGGCAAAAGCAAAGAGTAAGGGCGCGATGAGACCCTTGCGGGCGGACGTCTCAGCCATCGCGCTTCTGACTCTCCAAGCGCCCCTGCCCGGCCTTGTTGCGGTACTGCAGCGACAGCAGAATGCCCTTCAATGGGCGCAGAAGGCCGAGGCAGATAAGAATCGTCAACGGCGGAAAGACGGCAAAATAGACCCAATAGGGCGGCTCGTAGACGACTTCCAGGAAAAGCGCGAGGCCGACGATGAGAAAGCCCGCAAACAGCATGACGAAAACGGCCGGCCCGTCGCCGGCATCAGCGAACCCATAGCCGAGCCCGCAGGCATCGCAGCCCGGCGCAACCGTCAGCAATTTGGAGAACATCTTCCCCTGCCCGCAGCGGGGGCAGCGGCCGGCGATGCCGCGCCAAATCGCCGAAGCAAGTGATTGAGGATGATCGGTGCCGCTGGAGTCGAGACTGCTCATAGCGGCTTATTGCGCCCGGCGCACGCCGGGCGCAAGCCTTAAGCGCGGTTCAATGTTCGAACGGGCCGCCCCACGATCCCCAGACGTAAATGCAGGAGAACAGGAACAGCCAGACCACGTCGACGAAATGCCAGTACCAGGCGGCGAATTCGAAGCCGAGATGACGCTGCGGCGTGAATTGACCGGCCAGCGCCCGCAGCAGGCAGACGATCAGGAAGATCGTGCCGATGATGACATGGAAGCCGTGGAAGCCCGTCGCCATGAAGAAGGTCGCGCCATAGATCGAGCCCTTAAAGGCAAACGGCGCATGGGCATATTCGTAGGCCTGGACGCAGGTGAACGAGAGGCCGAGCAAGATCGTCAGAATGAGGCCGTTGACGAGGCCCTTGCGATCATTGTTGAGCAGCGCGTGATGCGCCCAGGTGACCGTCGTGCCCGAGGTCAACAAGATGAGCGTATTAAGCAGCGGGAAGTGCCAGGGATCGATCGATTCGATGCCCTTCGGCGGCCAGTGGCCGCCGGTGAAGGTCGTGCGCGCATATTCGATTGCCGCATTGGGGAACAGAGCCGCATCGAAGAAGGCCCAGAACCAAGCGACGAAGAACATGACCTCGGAGGCGATGAAGAGGATCATGCCATAGCGCAGGCCGAGCGCGACGACCGGCGTATGGACGCCGGGGGTCTGCGCTTCCTTGATGACGTCGAGCCACCAGTTCGCCATCACGAAAAGCACGCAGATGGTGCCGGCGCCGAAAACGTAACTGCCCGGCGTGACCGAGCCGACCGGGATCGACTTCATCCACATAATGGCGCCGAGCGCCATCACGAATGCGCCGATGGCGCCGACAATCGGCCAGGGGCTCGGATCGACGAGATGATATGGATGGGGTGGCTTGGCATGCACGTCAGACATTTCGTTCCCTCTCGTCTCTGCAGGGCTTTGACACCCCCGCGGCCCCCTTGTCCGTGCCGCGTTTCCTCATCCCAATTCGTTAGAGCCGCGGCGACGGGCTGGCCGCCTGGGCCGCGGTGACTTGCGGATCGCGCGCTCCATAAAAAGTGTACGACAATGAAACCTCGTTGATGTCATTCATCGTCTCGTCCTTTTCCAAGGCCGGGTCGAGGAAGAAGACGACGGGCATTTCGACCGTTTGATGCGGCCCAAAATGCTGCTCGCTGAAGCAGAAGCAAGCGATCTTGTCGAAATAGGCGCCCATCTGACCGGGCGTGACATTATAGACGGCGCGCGCTGCAATCGTGCGGTCGCTGCGGTTCGTAACCTTGAAGAAGACGGTCGCAGTCTGGCCGGTGCGCACCGTGACCCCCGGGATTTCAGGGGCAAAATCAAGCGCAAGCCCCGGCGTGACATTGGCGTCGAGATGCACCGTGGCGATGCGCTTGCCCTCTTCTTTCGGCGCGACGCGGCGCACTTGCGTCGTGCCGGCGAAGCCGGTCGCGGCGCAGAAGGCGCGATAGAGCGGGACAGCCGCGAAGGACATGCCCAGCATGCCGATGACGACAGCCGCAACCGCAAAGGCGACGAGGCCCTGGCGCGGGCTTTTCGGACGGCGTGGCATGGGATTCTGAGGCGTTACCGACATTCTCGATCCTATATTGGCGGCTTGGTCACGCCAGGACCGAACTTGACGATGGTCACGGCATAGAACAGCACCACAAGCGCGCCGATGACCAGCCCGATCGCGATATTGCGCAAGCGGCGGCTGCGGATCTGTTCCGGCGTCAGCGTCACGCCTTTCGGATCGATCTCGTAGGACATCACCGCATAAATCCGATCACGAAGAGCACCCGCTCGACCAGCAATTCGGCGAAGAGCACGTAGAGATAGAGGATCGAAAACCAAAAGAGCCGCATGGCGGTCTTGTTGGCTGCGTCGCCGGCCCGCACGCGGAAGACGAGAACGGCGCGGCGGACGAATTCGACGCCCAGCGCCAGGCTGATCACGCCATAGACGATCGAGGCGAAGCCGAAGGCATACGGCAAGAAACCGATGCCGGCGAGGATCACGCTATAGACGAGAATTTCCAGCCGCGTATGGTCGGCGCCCTTGACATTCGGCATCATCGGCACGCCGGCATTGCCGTAATCGCTCGTGCGCGCCAAGGCCAAGGCCCAGAAATGCGGCGGCGTCCAAGCGAAAATCAGCCCGAACAAGACGAGCGGCGCAATATCGATATGGCCGGTCGCCGCGGCATAGCCGACGATCGGAGGCAGCGCGCCGGCGGCGCCCCCGATGACGATGTTCTGCGGTGTCGAGCGCTTCAGCCACATCGTGTAGATGACGACATAGAAGAAGATCGTGAAGGCGAGCAGTCCGGCGGCCAAAGCATTGGCGACGAGATAGAGCGTCACCACCGCGAAGGCCGAAAGCACCAGGCCGAACGCCAACGTCTCCGGGCGCGAGACACGGCCTGTCGGGATCGGCCTTTTGCTGGTGCGTCGCATCAGCGCGTCGATATCGGCGTCGTACCACATGTTGAGCGCGCCCGACGCACCGGCGCCGACCGCGATGCAAATGAGCGACGAAAGCCCGATGACGAAATTCACCGGATGCGGCGCAAGCAGAATGCCCGCAAGCGCCGTGACGACGACAAGCTGCATCACCCGCGGCTTGACGAGAGCCAGATAATCCCGCGGTTCGGCGGTCGAAATCGCCGCGAACCCGGATGCTCCGGCACTCCTATCGTCGATAATGCTCATTCTTGTCGATGTCACCCAAGGGAATGGAAGCGGCGCTCGCGCGCCGCCTCGCATCAATGATCCGTGCCGACAATCCGCGGCAGAACCTCGTAGGAATGGAACGGCGGCGGCGACGAAACGGTCCATTCGAGCGTCGTCGCGCCCACACCCCACGGATTGTTGCCAGCGATGCGCTTCTTCGCGAAGGCATCGAAGAGGATGTAGAGGAACAGGATGACACTGAGACCAGAGAGATAGGCGCCGTAGGACGACACCTCGTTCCACAGACGGTACGCATCGGGATAGTCGATGTAGCGGCGCGGCATGCCTGCAAGACCGAGGAAATGCTGCGGGAAGAAGGTGACGTTCACCCCGACGAACATCATCCAGAAATGAATCTTTCCGAGCGTCTCGTTGTACATATAGCCGCTCATCTTCGGGAACCAGTAATAGAAGCCCGCGAAGATGGCGAAGACTGCGCCGAGCGACAGCACGTAGTGGAAGTGCGCCACCACATAATAGGTCTCGTGCAGCTCGCGATCGATGCCGGCATTGGCCAGCACCACGCCGGTCACGCCGCCGACGGTGAACAGGAAGATGAAGCCCGTCGCCCACAGCATGGGCACGCGGAACGAGATCGAGCCGCCCCACATCGTCGCGATCCACGAGAAGACCTTGATGCCGGTCGGCACCGCAATCACCATCGTCGCGAAGACGAAATAGCGCTGCGTGTCGAGCGACAGGCCGACTGTGTACATGTGATGCGCCCAGACGACGAAGCCGACCACGCCGATCGCGACCATGGCATAAGCCATGCCGAGATAGCCGAAGATCGGCTTTTTCGAGAAGGTCGAGATCACATGGCTGACGATGCCGAAGCCCGGCAGGATCAGAATGTAGACTTCGGGATGGCCGAAAAACCAGAACAGATGCTGGAACAACAGCGGATCGCCGCCGCCTTCGGGCTTGAAGAAGGTCGTGCCGAAATTACGGTCGGTCAGCAGCATGGTGATGGCGCCGGCGAGCACCGGCAGCGACAGCACGAGCAGGAACGCCGTGACCAGGACGGACCAGGCGAACAGCGGCATGCGATGCAGGGTCATGCCCGGTGCCCGCATGTTGAAGATCGTGGTGATGAAATTGATTGCACCAAGGATCGAGGAAGCGCCGGCAAGATGGATCGACAGAATGACGAAATCCATCGCCGGCCCTGGATGGCCCTGCTCCGACAGCGGCGGGTAAAGCACCCAGCCGCCGCCAAATCCCTTCATACCCGGGGCGCCTTCCATGAAGAACGAGATGAAAAAGAGCGAGAAGGAGGCCGGCAGCAGCCAGAACGAAATATTGTTCATGCGCGGGAAGGCCATATCCGGCGCGCCGATCATCAGCGGCACGAACCAATTGCCGAAACCGCCGATCAGCGCCGGCATGACGACGAAGAAGATCATCGTCAGACCATGCGCGGTGATGACCACGTTATAGAGGTTCTTGGCATAGTCGGTCGCCATGTCGGGCGGCGCACCGTCGAAAAGGCGGGCCAGGAACGGGAAAACTTGAAGTCCCGGCTCCTGCAGTTCGGCGCGCATGGCGATCGAGAGCGCCGCGCCGAAGACGCCGGCGACGATCGCGAAGATAATGTAAAGCGTGCCGATGTCTTTGTGGTTGGTCGAATAGAGGAAGCGCCGCCATCCAGTGGGATGACCATGCGCATCATGGGCGGTCGCGGTCGTGCTCATCGTTTTTTCCTCAGGAATCCTCGATATTATCGGCTCATTCGGCGCAAGGGCCTAGTTCCTCGCCACGGCAGGCGCCGCATCGGCATAATGCGGTAGCGCATTGGCCGAGAATTTCTTCTTGGCGTCGGCGAGCCAGGCGGCATAGTCGGCATCGCTCACCACACGGAATGCGATCGGCATATAGGCGTGGTTTTCGCCGCAGAGCTTCGAGCACTGGCCATAGTAGATGCCTTCCTTCGTGGCGCGGAACCAGGTCTGGTTCAGCCGGCCGGGCACGGCGTCGATACGCACGCCGAAGGACGGCACGGTGAAGGAATGGATGACGTCGGTTGCCGTCACTTGCACGAGCACGGTCTTGTTGACCGGCACCACCGCCTCGTTGTCGACGGCGAGCTGGCGCAAGTCGCCGGGCTTCAGGTCCTTGTCCGCTTTGATGTAGGAATCGAAGTCAAACCCATCCGACGGATAGGCATAGGTCCAGTACCATTGATGGCCGGTGACCTTCACCGTCAGATCGGTCTTCGGGATCACCAATTCATGGTCGAGCAGGCGAAAGGACGGGATGGCGATGAAGACCAGAATCAGCACCGGCACGATCGTCCAGGCGACCTCGAGCGTGGTGTTGTGGGTCAGCATCGAGGGCGTCGGATTGACCTTCTCGTTGAAGCGGAAGATGACGATCAGCAGCAGCGCACCGACAAAAATGCTGACTGCGAAGATGATCGGCGTCAGAATACCATTATAAAAGGTGCGGATTTCAGTATCGATCGGCGTCGCGGAGTCCTGCAGGCCAATCTGCCCCGGAACCGCATGGCCCAATTGGGCGAAGACCGGCCCGGCCAAAGTGACCGAAAGTAAAAGCGCACCCAGAAGCGCAAGTACGCCGCGATGCTTCAGCCAATGGCCAGAATTCTGCGGAAATCTCATGAATTTTCGTCGCTCCCCTAACACCACTTTTGGCAAGTCTCGCAGCCGCCGCCGTGACGCGAGCCGTGGTTGAAAATGTTCCAAACCACAAAGATTTATTTCGCGCAACTCGACTTTTCGCAAGCCATAACGCAATTTCCCCGCAGAATGTCGCGAAGACGTGCGGAGGCGGCGGGATGTCGAGATGTCGCAGCAAAACCGCGATCTTCACCGCGCTGCGCCACCAGATATGGCGCAGAAATTGCGAGACGGATTTGTGCGTTCGGCGGTTTTTCGCGACCGCGGCCTTAGCCCCGCCAGATTTGCATCCCCCAGATGATCCGTTATGAAAACGCTCCGGTTTGCGCCGCGGCCCCGATTCGATTGCGGCGCAGGCGGCGCGTCGGCTCGTTAGTGGACCCTGCGCGCGGCGGGGGATTTGCGAACCGCACGAGAACAGAGCATGACCGATTTGACCGGACTACGCCGCTTCGCCGCCGGACGGCCGCTTCTCTGTCTTCTCGCGCTTCTGTTGGGAATTGCCGTGCCGCATGCGGCGCGCGCCCAGGGCGTCGTCAAATCGAAGCACGGCGACTGGGAAATCCGCTGCGAAACGCCGCCCGGCGCCGCGCATGAGCAATGCGCTTTATTGCAGAGCGTCGCCGCCGAGGATCGGCCGAACATCAATCTCGTCGTCATCGTGCTCAAGACGGCGGACGGCAAGAGCAAGCTGCTGCGCGTCATCGCCCCGCTCGGCGTGCTCTTGCCCTCCGGCCTCGGGCTCAAGATCGACAATACGGACGTCGGCCGCGCCGGCTTCGTGCGCTGCCTGCCGACCGGCTGCGTCGCCGAGG
>NZ_CANSHK010000046.1:0-25605 GCF_947646745.1 uncultured Methylovirgula sp.
CGAGTTCAGGCTCAAGCGCCGGATCCTTCAGGAATAGTCCTACAATCCCACACATGCCCGTTTCCTCGCTTTTTCTCAGCCCTAAAGTAATTTTCCTATAAAGAAAATAGCAGTCGCCAGAGGAAACTGAAAGGCCAAATTTTCGTTTTTGTCAAAAAAATTGCGTTTGCGGCAATCCGGTGCGCCCTTGCACAAATCCGGCCAGTTAACACGCCGCTTGGTAAAGCGCCGGGGCGCCGCCTGCTCAGCCTTCGCGCCAGACGAGTTCGCCGCCAACCATGGTCAGCTTCACGCGCCCCTGCATCTTCGCTTCGTCGAAGGGCGTGTTCTTGCAGCGCGAATGCAGTGTCGATGGATCGAGCACGAAGGGCTCGTCCGGATCGAAACGGATGAGGTCGGCCGGCGCGCCAATCTCCAGGCGGCCCTGCGGCAGGCCGAGGATTTCGGCGGGCCGCGACGACATGGACGCGAGCAGGCGCGGCAGCGAAATCTCGCCCGCATGGACCAGCCGCAACCCGGCCGAGAGCATGGTCTCCAATCCGATTGCGCCGGGCTCGGCTTCCGTGAAGGGCAGCCGCTTCGTCTCGACATCCTGCGGATTGTGGTCCGAGACGACGACATCGATCAGCCCTTCGGCAAGCGCTTCGACGAGCGCCTGGCGCTCCTCTTCGCGCCGCAAGGGCGGCGCGAGCTTCAAAAAGGTGCGGTAATCGCCGATGTCGTTTTCGTTCAAAGCAAGATGATTGATCGAGGTGCCGCAGGTGATCGGCAGGCCCGCCGCCTTGGCGGCGCGGATCGCCTCGAGCGACAGCGTCGTCGAGACGAGCGTCGCATGATAGCGCGCACGCGTCAGCGCAACGAGGCGGATGTCGCGATCGAGCATGATCGTTTCCGCCTCGCGCGGCACGCCCGGCAGGCCGAGCCGCGTCGCCAGCTCGCCCTCGTTCATCACCCCGTCCGTCGCCAGATCGGGATCTTGCGCGACATGCATGATCAGCGCGTCGAAATCCTTCGCATAGGCCATCACGCGGCGCATAACGCGCGCATTGCGCAGCGATTGCGGCCCGTCGCTGAACGCGACGGCGCCTGCCTCCTTGAGAAGCCCGATCTCGGCGATTTCGGCGCCTTGCAGGCCGCGCGTCAGCGCCGCGACCGGCAAGACGCGGACGAGGCCGGTATCGCGCGCGCGCCGCAACAGGAAGTCGACGACCGCCGGCTCGTCGATCGGCGGATTGGTGTCAGGCCGCGCCAGAATCGTGGTGACGCCGCCCGCCGCCCCGGCCGCAGTGGCGGTCGCAATCGTCTCGCGGTGCTCCGCGCCCGGCTCGCCGACGAAGGCGCACATGTCGATCAGGCCCGGCGCCACGACATCGCCGGCGCAATCGATGATATGGGCATGCGGCGGCAGCGACGCGGCGACGACCGGCGGCCCGAGATCCCGGATGATCCCGTCGATGATGAGGACGCCGCCGCGCTCTTCGCTCTGCCGCACGGGATCGATCAAGCGCGCGTTGGTGAGCGCCAAAGGCTGATGGGCGATCGCACCGGTCGGAGCGTGTTTCATCGCGCCTCACTCATTGGGCAGATGCTCGGCGAGCGCCGCGAGCACGGCCATGCGCACGGCGACGCCCATTTCGACCTGCTCGCGGATCAAGCTTTGCGGCCCGTCAGCAATGTTCGAATCGATCTCGACGCCGCGGTTCATCGGCCCCGGATGCATGACGAGCGCATCCTTCTTGGCGTGGCGCAGCTTGTCGGCGTCAAGGCCGAAGAAGCGGAAATATTCCCGCGACGAGGGCATGAAACCGCCGCTCATCCGCTCCCGCTGCAGCCGCAGCATCATGACGATATCGGCATCGGCAAGCCCGCTCTTCATGTCGCGAAATGCCTCGACGCCCATCCGCTCGATACCGACCGGCATCAAGGTCGAGGGGCCGACGACGCGCACGCGCGCGCCGAGCGCGGATAAGAGAATGATATTGGAGCGGGCGACGCGCGAATGGAGAATGTCGCCGCAGATCGCGACCGTCAGGCCTTCGATACGGCCCTTGTTGCGGCGGATCGTCAGCGCGTCGAGCAGCGCCTGCGTCGGGTGCTCATGTGCGCCGTCGCCGGCGTTGATCACCGCACAATCGACTTTGCGGGCGAGGAGATGCACGGCACCCGCCTGCGCATGGCGCACGACGATAATGTCCGGCCGCATGGCGTTGAGCGTGACCGCCGTATCGATCAGCGTTTCGCCCTTCTTTAGGCTGGACGTCTGCACCGACATGTTCATGACATCGGCGCCGAGGCGCTTGCCGGCGAGCTCGAAGGAGGATTGCGTGCGCGTCGAGGATTCGAAGAAGAGATTGATGAGCGTGCGGCCGCGCAGCGTCGTGCGCTTCTTCTCGATTTGACGGGAGACTTCGACCGCCTCTTCGGCCCGATCGAGAAGAATTAATATATCGTCGGCGGAAAGCCCTTCGATGCCGAGCAAGTGCCGGTGTCGGAATTTTTGATGGGGCCGCGGATCGGACATTAAAGTCGTTCTATAGGGGCGAAGGAGCGGCGTTAGCAAGGGCGCCGGCGAGGGATTTCCCCGCCCTTTTCGACAGGCTGGTTAGCGCCGCTCGCTGCCTTTTTGCGCCGGATGGCCGCCGCCGCCGATTTGACACTTGGGCGTCGCTACCCCATGTTCCGCCCCAACGAGCGGCGGCCCTGAGACGCGCCGGGAGCTCCGTCGGCTTAGCCGGTTTCCGAAAAAATGTAGCGTCTTCAGCCGTTTAGCACGGAGCTACGGATTTATGAATCTCGTCATCGTCGAATCGCCCTCCAAGGCCAAGACGATCAACAAGTACCTTGGGCGTGACTATGAGGTCATCGCTTCCTTCGGCCATGTGCGCGATCTCCCGGCCAAGGACGGCTCGGTCGATCCGGAGCAGGATTTCACCATGCTCTGGCAGGTTGATGCCAAAGCCGCTAAGCGCCTCAACGATATTGCCGCCGCCGCCAAATCCGCCAAAAAGCTGATCCTTGCCACCGACCCCGACCGCGAAGGCGAAGCGATCTCCTGGCACGTCCTCGAAGTCTTGAAGAACAAGCGGGTCCTGAAGGACAAGCCGGTCGAGCGCGTCGTCTTCAATGCGATCACCAAGACCGCCGTGCTCGATGCGATGAAACACCCGCGCCAGATCGACGAGGCGCTCGTCGATTCCTATCTGGCACGCCGCGCGCTCGACTATCTCGTCGGCTTCAACCTGTCGCCGGTGCTGTGGCGCAAATTGCCGGGCGCGCGCTCGGCCGGCCGGGTACAATCGGTCGCGCTGCGGCTCGTCTGCGACCGTGAGCTCGAGATCGAGCAATTCGTCGCGCAGGACTATTGGACGCTGCTCGCGCATTTGAAGACCAAAGCCGGCGCCCCGTTCGTTGCCCGCCTCGTCGGCGCCGACGGCGAGAAGATCGGCCGGCTCGACATTGCGACGGCCGAAGAGGCCGAAGCGCTGAAGACTGCGCTTGAGAACGCCAAATTCTCGGTCGCCAGCGTCGAGTCGCGCCCGGCCAAGCGCCACCCGGCGCCGCCCTTCACCACCTCGACCCTGCAGCAGGAGGCTTCGCGCAAACTGGGCTTCGCCCCGGCGCGGACCATGCAGATCGCGCAGAAACTCTACGAAGGCGTCGAGATCAACGGCGATACAATCGGCCTTATTACTTATATGCGCACCGACGGCGTCGATGTCGCGCCCGAGGCGGTCGCCGCAGCGCGCCGGGTGATCGGCAAGGAATTCGGCGAACGCTATGTGCCAAACGCGCCGCGCAAATATACGGTCAAGGCCAAGAATGCGCAGGAAGCGCATGAGGCGATCCGTCCGACCGACATGGCGCTGCTGCCGGCGCGAATCGGCCGTTCGCTCAACCACGACGAGGCGCGGCTCTACGAGCTGATCTGGACGCGGGCTATTGCGAGCCAGATGGAATCGGCCGATCTCGAGCGCACCACCGTGGAAATTTCCGCAGCCTCGGGGGCAAAGAAACTCGACCTGCGCGCCACCGGGCAGGTGATCCGCTTCGATGGTTTCCTGAAGCTCTATCAGGAAGGCCGCGACGATCCCGACATCGACGACGAATCAAGCCGTCTGCCGCCGATGCAGGCCGGCGATCCCTTGTCCAAGGACAAGATCGAATCGAGCCAGCACCGCACCGAGCCGCCGCCGCGCTTCACCGAGGCGAGCCTCGTCAAGCGCATGGAAGAGCTCGGCATCGGCCGGCCTTCGACCTATGCCTCGACGCTCGCCGTGCTGCGCGACCGCGACTATGTGCGGCTTGAAAAAAAGCGGCTCTATCCCGAGGACAAGGGCCGCGTCGTCACCGCTTTTCTCGAAAGCTTCTTCACCCGCTATGTCGGCTATGACTTCACTGCCGGCCTCGAGGAAAAGCTCGATCTCGTCTCCAATCACGAGATCGACTGGAAACAGGTGCTGCGCGATTTCTGGGCGGATTTCTCCAGCGCGCTGGCGGCCACCAAGGATCTGCGCACGACGCAGGTGCTCGATTCGCTGAACGAATTGCTCGGCCCGCATATTTTCCCGGCGAAGGAGGATGGCTCCAATCCCCGCGCCTGCCCGTCCTGCGGCAGCGGACAATTGTCGCTGAAGCTCGGCAAATTCGGCGCCTTCATCGGCTGTTCGAATTACCCGGAGTGCAAATTCACCCGCACATTGGCCGACACCAACGCCGAAAGCCTTGGCGACAGCGACCGGCCGGGCGTCAAAGTGCTGGGCGAAGACCCCGAGACCGGCGATGAGATCACGTTGCGCGACGGCCGCTTCGGCACCTATGTGCAGCAGGGCGAAGGCGAAAAGCCGAAACGCTCCTCGCTGCCAAAAACCTTGAACGCTGCCGACGTGACGCTCGAACAGGCGCTGGCGCTCTTGAGCCTGCCGCGCCAAGTCGCTGTGCATCCTGAGACCAAGGCGCCGATCGTCGCCGGCATCGGCCGCTACGGGCCCTATGTCCAGCACGGCAAGACCTACGCCAATATCGGCAAGGACGAGGATATACTTTCGATCGGCGGCAATCGCGCCATCGACTTGATCGTCGCCAAGGAGAGCGGCCTTTCCGGCCGCCGCTTCGGCGCACAAGCCGCAAACGCCAGCCGTGACTTGGGCCAACATCCCGAAGGCGGCGCGGTGGTCATCAAGGCGGGCCGCTTCGGCCCCTACGTCAATTGGGGCAAGATCAATGCGACGCTGCCGCGCGACGCCGATCCCACGACTCTGACGCTCGAGGATGCCGTTGCGCTTCTCGCCGCCAAGGCGCAAGGCGGCGGTGGCGGGACGCAGGGCCGCGTGCTGGGCGCGCATCCTTCCGGCGGCGACATCGTTCTGCGCGAAGGCCGCTTCGGTCCCTATGTCAGCCTCGGCAAGGTCAACGCGACCTTGAAGAACGGCCTGACGCCGGAGACGGTGACGCTCGAAGACGCGATCCAGTTGATCGATGCCAAGGGCGGCGCGCCGGCGAAGAAGAAAACCGCGGCCAAAGCCAAGCCGGCAAAGGCCGCGTCGAAGGCGGCACCGAAAAAGGCCGCCGCCAAGAAAGCAACTCCGAAAGCAGCCACCAAGGCGCCGGCGCGAAAGGCCAAAAGCGCGTGATCAGGAAAGCCGGCTCGGCAAAGGCCGGCCCGCCCGGCGCGAACGCCGCGAACAAGAAAGGCGCTCTCCCCTCGCGCGCCGAGATTCTCGCCTTCATCAGCCGCGAGCAAGCAAATAGCCCGGCCAAGATCGGCAAGCGCGAGATTGCCCGCGCCTTTTCCGTCACCGGCGCCGATCGCATAGGATTGAAAAAGATACTCAAGGAACTTGAAGCGGACGGCGCGATCGAACGCCGCCGCAAGCAATTGCACAAGCCCGGCCAATTGCCGGCGGTCGTCCTCGCCGATATCGCGAGCCGCGACCCCGATGGCGAATTGATCGCCCAGCCGGTCGAATGGGACAGCGCCCAGGGACCGATCCCGAAAATTCTCATTCACATCGGCCGCCGCCGGCCAGGCCAAGCGGTGCCCGGCCTCGGCGACCGGGCGCTGGTGCGCACCGAGCTCGCGCGCGAGGCCGGCCCCAATGATCCAGCCTATACCGGCCGGGTCATCAAGCTGTTTGACCGGGTCAAGACGCAAGTGCTCGGCATTTTCCGCGCCGACCCCGCCGGTGGCGGCCGCGTCGTGCCGATCGACAAACGCAATGCGCGCGCCGGCGAATTTACCGTCGCCGAGGCCGGCGATGGCGGCGCAAAGGACGGCGACCTCGTCGCCGTCGATGTTTTGCGCAGCGGCCGGTTCGGCCTGCCCGCCGTGCGCGTGCACGAACGGCTCGGCAGCCTCGCCTCCGAAAAAGCGATGAGCCTCATCGCCATTCACGCCCATAACATTCCCAATGCCTTCAGCGCCGACGCCTTGACCGAAGCCTCGCGCGCCAAGCCGGCGACACTCGCCGGACGCGAGGATTGGCGCGAGATTCCGCTGATCACCATCGATCCCGCCGATGCCAAGGATCATGACGATGCGGTGTTCGCGCATCCAGACCACGATCCGGAAAACCAGGGCGGCCATATCATCTGCGTCGCCATCGCCGATGTTGCGGCCTATGTGCGGCCGGGTTCGGCGCTTGACCGCGATGCGCTCACGCGCGGCAATTCGGTCTATTTCCCCGACCGCGTCGTGCCGATGCTGCCGGAGCGCATCTCCAACGATCTCTGCTCGCTGCGGCCGAACGAAGATCGCGCCGCGATGGCCTTCCGTATCATCATCGCCAAGGACGGCCGCGTTCTGTCGCACAAGACGCATCGGGTGCTGATGCGGTCGGCGGCGAAGCTCACCTATGCGCAGGTGCAGGCGGCCTGGGACGGCTTGCCTGGCGACGAGACACAGGCCCTGATGACGCCGGTGTTGAGGCCGCTGTTCGCCGCCTACGAATCGCTCAAGATCGCGCGTGAACGGCGCAACCCGCTCGATCTCGACCTGCCGGAACGAAAAATCCTGCTCAAACCCGACGGGACCGTCGACCGCGTGATCGTCCCGCCGCGTCTTGAAGCGCATCGGCTGATCGAAGAATTCATGATTCTTGCCAATGTCGCGGCGGCCGAAACGTTGGAAAAAGCCCACCAGGCGCTGATCTATCGTGGGCATGGCGAGCCGACTTTCGAGAAGCTCAATGCGCTCGCCGAATTCCTCGCCTCGATCGGCATCAAAATCGCGAAAGGCCAGGTGCTGACGCCACGTCAGTTCAACGGCATCCTGGCGCAGGTGAAAGGCACCGAACACGAAAACATCGTCAGCGAGGTCGTGCTGCGCACCCAGGCCCAGGCCGAATATGTCGCCGAGAATTACGGCCACTTCGGGCTGCACCTGCGCCGCTACGCGCATTTCACCTCGCCGATCCGCCGTTATGCCGATCTGATCGTGCATCGCGCCTTGATCCGCGCTTCGCATTTCGGCAGCGACGGCCTAGCGGATCTCAGCGGCGAGCAATTGGCGGAGATTGCGGCGCAGATTTCCGCGACCGAACGCCGCGCCATGGCGGCCGAACGCGAGACGGTCGACCGGCTCATTGCTCAATTCCTGAGCGAGCAGATCGGTGCGGTCTTCGAAGGCCGCATTTCCGGCGTCACGGCGGCGGGACTTTTCGTGAAGCTCAGCGAGACGGGCGCCGACGGATTCGTTCCCATTGCCACCGTCGGCGAGGATTATTTCAACTATGACGAGAGCCAGCATGCGTTGATTGGCCGCCGCAGCGGCGTGACGCATCGCCTTGGCGACGAAATTGCGGTCAGACTCGTCGAAGCCGCCCCCTTCGCGGGGGCCCTGCGCTTCGAATTGGTCCGTGGCGGGAGCGCCCGCCCTCTGGCCAGAACCAGCCGCAACGGGAAGCGCGGCTGGCGCCGCGACAACAAGGATGATGGTGCGCGGCCGCGGGGTCCTTTAAAAAAACTGAGGAAGGCCAAAATTAAATCCAATGCTTCCTAGGGTCTCGCCATGGTCGCCAATACCGTAAACCTTTCCGTCTCGCCGCCTCCGAGCCTTAAAACCCTGCCCGAGGACAGTTTGGCCCGGCCGAAGCGGAACGCTTGGCTTGCCATCCGGCGCGGCTTTTTTGGTCATTGCCCGTCCTGCGGCGAAGGCCCGCTTTACACCAAATATCTCAAGGTCACGGACCGCTGCCCAGTCTGCGCGACCGAATTGTTTCATCAGCGGGCCGATGACGCCCCGCCCTATCTGACCATCCTCGTCGTCGGCCACATCATCGGCGCGCTGATGCTGACAGCCGATACGCTGTTTCCTAATTTTCCAGTGCCCTATCAACTCATCCTGTGGCCGGCGCTGACGGTCGCCATGTCGCTGGTGCTTCTGCCGGCCTTCAAAGGCGGCCTCATCGGCTATCAATGGGCCTTGCGGATGCACGGCTTTGATTCCGCGCCCGACGCGTCATCGGCCGGGGCCGTGCCGAATGGCTGATGGCGCGGCGGCGCCGTTGCGCGCCCGCCCCGTTAAGCCAAAAGCTGCCGCCAGTCTCATCCTGCTCGATACAAGCGAAGCGACACCACGCGTCCTGATGGGTCGGCGCAATGCCAATTTGCGCTTCATGCCGGGCAAATTTGTCTTCCCCGGCGGGCGCGTCGAAGCCGACGACGCCGCGATCACAGCGGCCGATTTCCTCTCCTCGGCGGCCGAAGCAAAACTCGCCGCCCATAATCATCAGCGCGCTCCCACGCCCCGCGCGCTGGCGCTTGCGGCCATCCGCGAAACGTTCGAGGAAACCGGCCTCCTGATCGGCGCCAAGACTATCCCTGCGGCGGACGCAGTGCCCGCGGCCTGGCGCGGCTTTGTCGGCCTAGGCTTTTTGCCGAGGATCGGGCATTTGCACTTTCTCGCTCGCGCCGTCACGCCGCCGCATCTGCCGCGTCGGTTCGACACCCGCTTTTTCATCGCCGACGCTGCGACGGTCGCCCATCGCGTCGATGGCATTGCGCATGCCGATGCGGAGCTTGTCGAACTCGCCTGGCTGCCGATCGCCGAGGCGCAACAACTCGATGTCGGCAATATCACCGGAGCGATCTTGCGCGAGGCCGCACAGCATCTTACTGCGGAGCGTGCCGACCGTCCGGTCGCATTCTTCCGCTATCGGAACCGCCGCTTCCTGCGCGACGAATTGTGAGCAAATCCGTCGAAACGCGTGCCGCCCTGATCGGCGCCGCCATCGCGACCGTGACGATTGCCGGCATCGGCCTGTCGCTGTCGGCGACGCTGATCGCCGTGCGGCTGGCCGAGGCGCATTATTCGGCCCGCACGATCGGGCTGCACCCCGCCGCGAGCGGTCTCGTCGGTCTCGCCATCGCGCCCCTTGTGCCTTGGCTCGCGCGGCTGATCGGCATCCGGCCGCTCTTGATCGCGGCACTGCTGCTCGCCGCGGCTTGCCTTGCCGGTCTTGCGTATACAGACGGCTATTGGCCCTGGCTCGCGGTGCGCAGCGTCTACGGCATTGCGCTGACGATCCTCTTCATCCTCGGCGAATTCTGGATCAGCGCCGTGGTCTGGCCAAAGCGGCGCGGCCTGGTCATGGGGATTTACACGACCGCAATTGCGACAGGCTTTGCCGCCGGGCCCTTCGTGCTCGCGGCCATGGGATCAAAGGGCTCTGCGCCGTTTCTGCTCGCCGCGCTGCTCTCGCTCGTTGCAATCCTGCCAATCGGCCTGATCCGGGCGGCAACGCCGGTGTTGAAAAATCCCGAACCGCTGCCGTTTCTCGCCATCCTCCGCGATGCGCCGCCAGCAACCGCCGCAGCCTTGCTCTACGGCGCCATCGAAGCGTCGGCCTTCGCGCTTCTGCCGGTCTTCGCGCTGCGCGAAGGCTGGGGTGCGGCGGCGGCGGCGGCCGCCACGGCGATCTTCGCGCTCGGCAATGCCTTGTTTCAGATCCCGACCGGCTGGGCCGCCGACCGTTTCGGTCGGCGCCGGCTGTTGATCCTCATCGGCGGACTGGGCGCTGCGGGCGCGCTCGTTCTGCCGCTCGCGGCGCGCTCTTACGCCGCCTATGTCGTCCTGCTTTTCGTGTGGAGCGGCATTGTCGGCGGCCTCTATGCCGTCGGCCTGACGCGCCTTGCCAGCCGCTATTCCGATGCCGCGCTGGCACGCGCCAACGCCGCCTATATCCTGCTCTACACCGGCGGAACGCTTGTCGGACCGCCGATTTTCGGCTTCGGTCTCGATCTCGCGCCGGCGGGATTATTCGTCGCTCTGGCCCTCGCGCTGGGCGGCTTTTTCGCGCTCGCCCTGAAGCCCGACGCGCATCCTTGACATTGAGACATCGATCCTTAAGGTGCGCGCCACTTTCGCGCATCGCTATCCGTTTGGCGATCGGAGCCGTCCGGCTCCCGCGACGATCAGCTTTGAAGGACGCCGCCCATGGCCAAGGCCGCAATGATCAAAATCAAGCTCCAGTCCTCGGCGGACACGGGCTATTTTTACGTGACGAAGAAAAACGCCCGCACCAAGACCGAAAAGCTGTCGTTCAAGAAATACGACCCGGTCGCGCGCAAGCACGTCGAATTCAAGGAAACGAAGATCAAGTAGAGCCCGGCAAAATTCGCGGGCTTTTCAAAGAGATTTCTTTATTTTTTAAAGCAGATTATCGGCACGCCGGCCGCCGCCCTTCGCAACACGAAGCTAGAAGACGAAGGTGGCCGGCGGCAAGTGGATCTCGAGGAGGCCACTCCTAACCACTTGCGCGCCGGCCGACCCTACGGACCCAGGAGATGCGGCGGACCTGAGCACTCCGCAGGGTATCTTATTGAGAAAACTCGCGATCTGCAGCGATCTCTAGATCGGCACCGCCGCGCCGCAACCACCACCGGAAACGAGGTTAGCGCGCGTCTCGCGAAAAGAAAACTGCTTAATTGTAAGGGCGTCGCGCCTCCGATTATTTACCTAAACAGTGATTCTTTTCGGCGCAACGCTTGCCAACCGAATCAGGCAGCGTCGGCCGAAACCCGGTTGCGGCCATTGGATTTCGAGCGATAGAGCGCCCGATCGGCGCGGCGGAAGAGCCCGTCTGGCAGATTATCCATCCCGCGCTCGGCGAGGCCGATCGAGACGGTAATGCCGATGGCGGTGCCGCTCTCATCGACGATAAACCGCTCTTGTCCGATCTCGGCGCGGACCCGCTCGGCGATCCGCGCCGCGACGTCCATATTCGTATCCGGCATGACGACAACGAATTCCTCGCCGCCGAGACGGCAGAGCATGTCGGGAATCCGGATTACCTTGCGGACGCGCTTGGCGAAGCCCTTGAGGATTTTATCGCCCGCCTCGTGCCCATAGGTGTCGTTGACGCCCTTGAAGTGATCGATGTCGAGAATCATCAGCGACAGGGGCCGCGCGCAGTCGGCGGCCTGCGCGACGAGCGTCGAAAGATGCATCTCGAAATAACGGCGGTTGTTGAGCCCCGTCAAAGAATCGACCACGGCCAGTTCGAGCGAAGCCTGCACGTTGTCGCGCAGCTTCTCGGCATAGCGTTTGCGCCGCAGATTGGTGCGAACGCGAGCAAGCAGTTCATTGCTGTCGAGCGGCCGCATCAGGAAATCGTTGACGCCGAGGTCGAGCGCGCGCAGCACCCGCGTCCGGTCTTCCATTTCGGCGAGGCAAAGGATCGGCAATTGCCGCGTGCGATCCTGCGAGCGGATTTGGCTGCACAGGCGCAACGCGTCGAAACCTTGAAGGCCGAGGCTGACGATCACCATGTCATAGCTGCCGCCGAGCGCTTTCGCGGCGCCGTCATGCGGGTCGGCTGCGACCTCGACCAGATATTTGTCGCGCAGCGCAAAGACAGTCTGCGCGGCGGAGGCGGCGCGGTCGTCGACAAGCAGGATCCGCCCGCCGAGGCCTTCTTCAGCGAGAGCCGTTGTAAACGGATCGGGCATGCCGAGCGCCACCGCCGTCGAGGCGCGGCTACGCAGATCGTCGAGCACGACTTTCAGCCGAGCCAGCGAGCGTACCCGCGCCACCAGTGCGATCTCGTCGATCGGCTTCGTCAGAAAATCGTCGGCACCGGCTTCGAGGCCCTTGACGCGGTCGCTCGGCTGATCCAGCGCCGTTACCATGATGACCGGCAGATGCATCGTCGACGGATTCTTCTTGATCCGCCGGCAGACCTCGAAGCCATCCATGCCAGGCATCATCACGTCGAGCAGAAGCAGGTCGCAGTCTTCGCGCGCGCAAACCGCCAGGGCATCCGTCCCATTCGTCGCCGTCGTCACGTCGAAATATTCCGCCGTGAGTCTCGCTTCGAGAAGCTTCACGTTCGGTAAAATATCATCGACGACGAGAATCTTGGCAGTCATCTTCTTGAAACTCTTCCCCCCTGCCGGCGCGCGTTACTCGGCGATGTAATTGCGTACAGTCTCCAGGAATTTCACGACCGAGATCGGCTTCGACAAATAAGCTTCGCAACCGCCCTGACGAATCTTCTCCTCATCGCCCTTCATCGCAAAGGCGGTGATGGCGATGACCGGAATATGGCGCAGGTTCTCGTCGTCCTTGATCCATTGAGTCACTTGCAGACCGGAGACCTCCGGCAGCTGGATATCCATCAAAATGAGATCGGGATGATGCGTGCGGGCGAGCTCGACCGCTTCCACGCCGCTTCTCGTCTGCACCGTCCTATAGCCGTGGGCCTCAAGAAGGTCGTTGAAAAGCTTCATGTTAAGCTCGTTGTCTTCGACGATCAGAACACTCTTTTGCATCTTCTGGACCTATTGGCTGGAGGGCGCCGAGCGTCCCGGCCGCGAGGCCCAAGCCTGGACGTAACGGCTAGCAGATAGAAATTTACGAAATGAAAACCTGATCGCAGAAACAGCGGAGGAAGTCGCCGCGCTCGGAATACGTGCAACGCAAAAAGCCCGGCGCGGCAAAGAGATAGGCCGATTTTACGAGCCGGGTGAGGAATAGGTTATTTCGTGCAGGGCGGCGTCGGCAGCAGTTTCAAGCTCTTCATTTCGCCAGCGAGAACGAAATCGCCGTAATCGAGCCGCAAGGCACGGGAAATGCCGTTTTCGTAAAGATCGAAGGACAACGTGTAATTCGGCGCCTCGTCTTTGCGGCCGTCGTCGAAATAGCTGATCGTCACCGGCCAGCGGCGCATATGTTCGAGCATTGGAATTTGCGCCGCGGCCTCCGGTGCCGGTGCATCGATTGGGTGGCCGATGAACGTCGTCGTATCGTAGATCTTCTCGCCGGTATCCGAACCGTCATAGACCCTGACTTCAAGCGTGTTTTCGCCGGCTTTGGCTGCGGCGAGGATGTATTTGATGTGCTCGGTCGGAAACAGAACATCGTGGCCGAACGCGAGTTGTTCCGGTTTCGGCTTGACGAGATCGACGCCGACGGCACCGCGCTTCAATCGCTCGGCGCGACCGTCTACCTGATCCGACGGTTCGTCATCGACGATGGTTTCCATTTTGAATGAAAAGCTCTTGCCGCCGCCGTCTTCGAACGTGGCCGAATGCATGTCGGAAATACGCGTCGGCCCTTCCGCCGGCTGCAACTCGGTCAACTGACGGAAATTCTGGACATAGCCGTCGCAGGCCGAACCGGAGAAATCAAAGGCGATGCGGCCGCGCGCGCCGGTCGGGCTTTTGGTGCCGACCGCTTTGAGAAGGGAGAGGTCATAGACGGCGCGATGCGACGCGAGCGGGATCGTATCGACGACGCCCTGCAGCGAGGCCGGCGTCGCTTGCAGAACGCCGACCGGGTTGGCCGCCGAGACCGAGGAGGATGCCAGGCCCGAACATGCCAGGCCAAAAAGTGAGGCCGCTGCCAAAAGCCCTGCCTGCCGCAGGCCCGGCGTTCCGGCTGCAGCCTTGAGGGGGAATTTGACCATGAATCAACGCTCCTTGCGCTGCGCCGCCCGCAATGAAAGTGTTAGAATGCGGCGACACGGCTGGCAATAAAAATGCTAAAGCCCGCCGTCTCTCCTGCCGCAAGGCATTAATTCCCATCATCACATGGAGTTTTGGCGTGGGCGCTATCGAAGATCGTTTGAAAAGCCTCAACATCGACCTGCCTGCCGCGGCGGCGCCCGTCGCCAATTATGTTCCCGCCGTCATTTCCGGCAACTGGCTGATCATCTCCGGCCAGCTCGCTCTCGGTGCCGACGGCAAGCTCGATCCGAGCCATACGGGCAAGATCGGCGCCGCCGTCTCCGTCGAAGCGGGCCGCGCGGCGGCCCGGCGCTGCGCCATCAACGTCCTGGCGCAGGCGAAGGCGGCTTTGGGCGATCTCGACCGGATCCGTCGCTGTGTCCGGCTCGGCGGCTTCATGAATGTCGCGCCCGGCTATTCGCAAATGCCGCCGATCATGAACGGCGCATCCGATCTCATCGTCGAAGTTCTCGGTGACGCCGGCCGTCATGCCCGCTCGACGATCGGGGTCGCCGAATTGCCGCTCGATAGCGCGGTCGAAGTCGAAGCCCTGTTTGAAATCGTGCCTTAACCAAAGACGCAAACCACGATTTGAGCCTTGGCTTGCCGGCCATTGCAGGCGCGCGCAAGGATTGCGCAACCATTATGAGGTTGTCGCAATGTTAAAGACACTCGTTCTCGCTTCTCTCGTTGCCGCGGTGCTTGCGGGCCCCGCGGCGGCGCTCAGCCGCGACTATTACGGCCAGTATCACACCTATTGGCGGCACTGGCGGCCTTATCCGAATTATGTGGCGGGCCTGCCCTATGGCTGGCCGATGATCGCCTATTCGCGCGTCTATACGTATGTTCCGGGCCTGCCGTGTCCGGCGCCCGTCAATGTCTATTACATTCCGCAGACCGAGCCGCGCTACAACGTCCCGCCCTATGCGGTGATCGCGCCCTACTGAACGCGGCTCTCGCGCGCCGGGCGCATGCGCTGGCGCTCTTCGACCTTGTCCCAGCGCGTCGCGAAAACCGTATCGCAAAGGCCGGGGCTGCCGAAGCCGTCGCTGAAACTCACGATGCCGCGCGTATGATGCTGGCCATGCGCATGGCTGGTAATAAGCGTCTCGATCAGACGGCCGAGCCAGGGCACGGATTTATAAAAACGCGTCTGCCGCAGCGGCGCGGCGAAATCATAGCCCGAATGTTCGTAGAGGCCGCCGAAGGCGCCGGCGCCGGCAACAAACAGATGAAAGAAAATGTCGCTGCCGCCGCCGCCCAAGATCACGAGCGGCAGAAGATAGGGCAGCACAATCTCGAGGAAGAAATCGGCCGGCGCCATATAGAGCGCGCTGATCGCCTTGCTCGCGCCGGTCGTATGATGCACCGAATGGCCGAGGACGCGCAGCAGACGCGGATGATGCAGCAGATAACGATGCGTCACATATTGCACGATGTCGTGGCCGACGGCCATGCCGATCAGCATGGCCAGAAAGCGCCAGACGCCGAGATGCGCCGGGCCGGTGAACGCGAGGCCGAGCCATTGCACCAGAACCATTGCTGGCAGAAGAATGAACACCTGATTGATCAGGGCGCGCGGCAGGAGCTGGCGGTAGGTCAAGCGATCGGCGCGGCGGACCTTGCACGCGCCGAGGAGGCCGGTGCGGTCGCAATATTCGAACGCATAGCCGAGGCCGTGGAACACCACCATGATGACGATCCAGGTGAGGACCGAAAGCGGCAACCAGGCCGGCAGTGAAGCATCCGTCATGCGGTTTTTCCCATTTGCGGCGCGCCGCGTTCTGCTCCTATGGCCGCTTGGCAGCCGCAGAGCAAGCCGTCAATGGCGTCTTCCCGGGCACCGCGCCATCACGAATGATTTTCGACTGAAACACTTTGGAATCATCATGATCCGGCGCAAGTTTTGTCAAGTTTCGCGCCACGCCGGGAAGCGGCCGGCCGATATGTCTGGAAATCGCCGGTCCGGGGTTGACGCTCCGCCCGGCAAAGGCGAGGGAAATTGAGTTATTTTGGAATGGATCGAGCCATGTCCCACGCCCCAACCGAAAAGCAACGCATCGCCCGCCAGGCCGCGCGGCTGCTGCTCGAAGTGGCGGCTATATCGGTCAATACCGACAAGCCGTTCATCTTCACCTCGGGCTGGGCGAGTCCGGTCTACACCGACATGCGCAAGATTATCTCCTATCCGCGGCTGCGGCGGACCTTGACGCAATTCGCCGCCGAGACGATCACCGCCGAGATCGGCTGCGAGAGCCTCGACATCATTGCTGGCGGCGAAACCGCCGGCATTCCCTTTGCTGCTTGGCTCGCCGACCGGCTGATGCTGCCGATGCAATATATTCGCAAGAAGCCCAAGGGCTTCGGCCGGCAGGCTCAGATCGAAGGCAATGTCGTCGACAATGCCCGCGCCCTGCTGGTCGAGGACCTCGCCACCGATGGTCGCAGCAAGGTCAATTTCTGCGAAGCGCTGCGCAATGCCGGCCAGCGCTGCGACCATGCCTTCGTCTTTTTCTTCTACGATATTTTCCCCCAGGCGCGCCAACTCATGCGGGAGATTCACGTCGATCTGCATTACCTCGTGACTTGGTGGGACGTGCTCGACGTCGCCAAAACGGAGGCTTATTTCCCGCCGGCTGTCTTGCGCGAAGTGGAGACGTTCCTGAACGAACCGGCCGCCTGGTCGGCAGCCCATGGCGGTATTGCGGAATTCAACCCGGCTTGAGGCTTCGCGCCGCACCTTTGGCGCCACAGCCTGGGTGAATTTTTCACCTGCCGCCATTTGGGTTCGCTCTTGCCCAGGTCTTGACGCAATATTTGCTTTCACTTCTTGCATCGCAAGCAAGTTTGGCGCCTCCGTCATGACGGAATCTTCGAAAATCATTGGGCTTTTCGGCCCCGGTCTTACGCAGCGCGGGATCATGCTCTCGGGCAGTCTCGCTTTGGCCGGGATGGTTTTGGCTTTCGCCCCGGTTCTGCCCCGGCCGAGCCTCTGGCAAATGTTCGAGGCGCCGGCCGGCGCCCCCGCCGCGGCGGAGGCGAATTCACCCTGGGCCGGTCATCTCGAAAGCCCCGGCGCGGTGACGGCTGCATCTGGCTCGAGCCAGAAGCTGACCTCGGCCTCGTATACGACGGGCTTCAATGTCGCGGCGGCCGAGCCTCTGCCGGCTGTTGCGCCGGTGAAAGCCGTGGCCGCTCCTGATTCCAATGTCTGTCCGAACGGTCTGAACTGCGCCTTCCGGCCGAAACCCGGCGCTGCGCGGCCGCAAGTCGCTGCGCTAAACCCACCCGTCCATGCCGTGCATCATCCGGCGGAAAAACCTTCGGCCGGAATCGCCGCCTTCATGCCGCAGATGCCGTCGACCGATACATTGATGAAGCCCTTCACCTTCGTCGCCAACGCCGTCGGCGGCCTCATGCACGGGCTCTGAGCGTTTCGGCTCAGGGATGATCGTTCGCTGGCGGCCCGACACCGATCTGCAGCTTATAGATAAAGACCGGGTAGCCGACCTTCTGACGGCCGCCGGCGAATCCTGCGGTCAAATTGAGCTGCGTCGCCGGAATCCATAAATTGCCGTCGCGATCGATCCACATGGAATGAACCCAGATTAGCCGCGGATCGGTGATGAGCGTCGTAATCTTGCGCTGGGGACTGATCGTCAGAATGCGGCGCTGGTTGGCGTCGCTGAGATAGATCGTGCCATTGGCGTCGATCGCCGTGCCGCCTGTCGTCGGCGTCTCGACCCAATCTTTCTGGACGTGCCGCGCGAGTTCCGCCGGCGGCAGTTTCGGATCGTCGAGATAGCGCGTCTCGATCCGCGCCAGCGGACCCGAAGCCGGCTGGAAATAGAGAGTGCGGCCATCTGGCGAGACTTCGAGCTGGTCGGCGTGGACATGCAACGGCTTGCGATCGGGCGTGCGCAGCAGCTTGCCATCGGCATACATTGGCCGCTTGCCGGTCGTCGAAGCGTCGTTGTCGAGCACGCGCCGCGCCTGCCCGCTGTCGAGATCGAGCACGATCAACGCCGGCGCGCCGGCGTCGGTGATATAGGCCATGTGACCATTGAAACGGATATCGTCGATAAAGCTTTGCGGCGCGACGGCCGGCGCCAGCGAATAGACCCGCGTGAGCGCGTTGGTGGCGAGGTCGAAGCGGAAGATCCGCGCCGCCCCCGCAATGGGCGGCTTGCCAAGGCCCTGCGCGCCGGCGTCGACGATCCACAGCGCCCCATCGGGTCCGATGCGCAAGGCGCTGACGTGGACAAAGGCCTTGTCCAAGGCATGCCCCGGCGTCCAGCTATTCCACGCCAGATCGGGATAGGCTTTGCCCTGCCCGTCCGGGGCCAATTCCTCGACTTCGGCGCCGGGGCCTTCGACGTCGGCAAAACCGACAAAGGTGCGGCCGCCATTGGTCCTGGCGACCGCGTTCCAGATCCGATTGGATTGGAACACAGGCTGAAGCCGCGAATCCTGCTTGGTCGGCAGACGCGCTGCCAAGAGCTGTACAATGGCGAGCGACGCGGCGACGACGGCCCAAAAGAGATAGACACGGCTGCGCATCTTCGCGTCCCAGTTTCGAGCGGTCCAAGCCGCCGGCAGGCGCTCTCGAATAGAACAAAGCCCGCCGTTTCCGCAATCCGGCTCGATAGCGCCGGGCACAGGCTAAGTCGCGGCGATTTGAAGTAAAATTCGGGGCAGACGCTGCGAGGGAGCCGGAGACGGCCAAACGCGAACGGCCCCTTGCACGAAGGCGGATTTTTTCAGAGGGGATGGAACTCCGCCGCCGCCGCTGCGTTACCGAGCCGGTATCGTCGTAACGCGTAACCTGCGTACCTTGTCATAGCCCCAAGCAGGCCCCGCTAGGTCATTGCCCCTTCCGACCGGCGGGGCTTTTCGTCGTTCCGCGAAGGCTTTCGCTCCAGGCCGTCTCGGATAATCAGGCGGGGATGATCACCACGAGAAATGCCGCAAAAGCGGCAACGCACCCCGCCGCGGTCCAGCCGGCGGCCTCGGAGATGACCCAGGCGCGATCAGAATTCTGGGTGTCGGGCCTCGTCCTCATGGCAGCATAGGTCAAAAGGCCGGCCCGCACGGCGCAGGCAACCGCGCCCAGGTCAAAGACGAAGAGAAGCCAGTATTTCAGCATAGCAGATCCCCGTTCCCGGGCTCCGGCGCAGCTGAAGAGATAATGCGCAGGTCGAGGACTCGTTCCTGCCGCGATGACCCATCCGGCACAGATCGAACATCAACGCAACGAGCCCACTCGACCAAGGTCGGCGGCCCTAATGAAGTGCCGGATCATCATGGTGGTGAGCGCGATGGGATTCGAACCCATGACCTCCTGATTAAAAGTCAGATGCTCTACCGGCTGAGCTACGCGCTCTCAAGGAAGGTCGCTGCACCTAACCGCATCGGCCGGGCGGGTCAATAGAGGCCCGCGGCTTAAGCCGCGCCCCAACCGCACAGCCGCAGCGTGATCATCAGCCCGCCGAAGACTATGAGCGACACCAGCGTCGTCAGCAGGACCTTCTTCAGAAGCTGTGGGTTGACCGGCGCGCCCGGGTCGGTGCCTTCGACATAGCCGCCCGATTCGCGCTGCGAGCGTATGCCGAGCGGCAGGATGGCAAACAGGACGACGAACCAGATTGTCACAAACATCGGCGCGGCAAGTTCAATTGAAACCGGCATCTCGAACTTTCTGTCTAGGCGGCGCTCTGGCCAATAAAAGCTATATCGGTCTTTGTATAGCTTTCGTTTTCTTCCACGATTTATTTCTCGCCCGGCCGGTCGCGGCTGAGCCCCTTGGCCTTGAGTTCAGCAAGATAATGCGCCCATTTTTCGGTCTGCCGCGCGCCGAGCTCGTAGAGATAATCCCAGGTGTAAATGCCGGTCGTGTGGAGGTCGTCGAAGCTGAGCCGCACCGCATAGCTGCCCACGGGCTCGATCTCGGTCACGGCGACATTCTGCTTGCCGCCCAAAGTCTTGCGTTCGTCGGGCCCATGCCCCTGCACTTCCGCGCTGGGGCTCATCACCCGCAGATATTCAGCCGGTAGATCGAAGCCGCGGCCGTTTTCAAACGTGACCTTCAAGATCCGGCCGGCCTCACTCAGGCGAAGCTCGCGCGGCCATTGCTGCGGCTGCGACGAATGATGCGGCTGCGCTGTCATTGCACCAGGCTTTCTTTGGTCCTATTCACGCTTTTACTTGCCTGGACTATATCAGACGAATGAACCAGTCCTGTACGGATTTAAAGGCCGCTCCGTCGACGCCTCAATCGCAGACGGAAGCGCGGCCGCTCGTCGATCCCTTCGGCCGCGCCATCTCCTATCTGCGGATTTCGGTGACCGACCGCTGCGACTTCCGCTGCGTCTACTGCATGGCGGAAGACATGAGCTTTCTGCCGAAAGCGGATCTTCTCACACTTGAAGAACTCGACCGGCTCTGCAGCGCCTTCATCGCCCGCGGCACGCGCAAGCTGCGGCTCACCGGCGGCGAGCCGCTCGTTCGCCGCAACATCATGCGGCTGTTCGAAGGGCTGGCGCGGCATCTGGAATCCGGCAGCCTCGATGAGCTGACGCTCACGACCAATGGCTCGCGGCTCGGCTTTTTCGCGCCCGAGCTCGCCGCCTGCGGCGTGCGGCGCATCAATGTCTCGCTCGACAGCCGCGAGCCCGAGACATTCAAGGCGATCACCCGGCGCGGCGATCTCGCCCAGGTGCTCAAAGGCATCGACGCGGCGCAGAACGCCGGCCTCGACGTCAAGATCAATATGGTCGCGCTGAAGGGCGTCAACGAGGCCGAGATCGTTCCGATGATCCGCTGGGCGCATGCGCGCAATATGGATCTGACGCTCATCGAAGTCATGCCGATGGGCGCCATCGAGCCGGAACGGCTCGACCAATATCTGCCGTTGAGCACCGTGCGCGCTGAGATCGCCAAGCACTTCACCCTGCGCGACCTCGCCTATCGCACCGGCGGCCCGGCCCGTTATGTCGAAGTCGCCGAAACCGGCGGACGGCTCGGCTTCATCACCCCGCTCACGCATAATTTCTGCGAAAGCTGCAACCGCGTCCGCGTCACCTGCACCGGCACGCTCTATATGTGCCTCGGTCAGGAAGACGCGGCCGATTTGCGCACGCCCTTGCGCGCCTCGCCAAGCGACGCATTGCTCCATGCCGCCATCGAAGACGCCATCGCCCGCAAGCCCAAGGGCCATGATTTCAAGATCGACCGCGCCCATAAAGGCCCGGCCGTTCCGCGTCACATGAGCGTGACGGGCGGCTGAGCCTCGGACCGAAAAGTGCGAAGCGGTTTTCGGACAAATCCGATGCGATGAGAAAGACTCAAAAGCGCCGAGCGATTCAATTTGAACGTCCGACGATCGAGTCGCTCTATTCGATGACGATCTTCGGCGCCGGGCGCACCGGCGCGCCCTCTAGGGCCGCCTGCACCTTCGCGGCAATGCCGCGATAGGCCGCGGCATAGACGCTCTCGGGTGCGGCGACGATGATCGGCTCGCCCTCGTCAGAATGCGCGCGGATATCGAGCGCCAGCGGCACCTCTCCCAGGAACGGCACGCCGAGCTTTTCCGCCTCGTGCCGCGCCCCGCCGTGGGCAAAAATGTCGGAGCGGGTGCCGCACTGCGGGCAAAGAAAATAGCTCATGTTTTCGACGACGCCGAGCACCGGCACATTGACCTTGTTGAACATGGCAATGCCGCGGCGTGCGTCGATCAAGGCGAGATCTTGCGGCGTGGAGACGATCACCGCGCCGGCGAGCGCGACGTTCTGCGCCAGCGTCAATTGCGCATCGCCGGTGCCGGGCGGCATATCGACGACGAGACAATCGAGCTCGCCCCAGGCGACGTCGCGCAGCATCTGCTGCACCGCGCCCATCACCATCGGCCCGCGCCAGACGACCGGCTCTTCCTCATCGAGCATGAAGCCGATCGACATGGCCTTCACGCCGAAGGCTTCGAGCGGCTGGATGCGGCGATCGACGACCGACGGCTGCTCATGAATATGCAGCAGCCGCGGCAGCGACGGTCCATAAATATCGAGGTCGAGAATGCCGATGCGCCAGCCGAGCGAGGCGAGGCCAAGCGCCAGATTGACCGCGGTCGTCGATTTGCCGACGCCGCCCTTCCCCGAAGCCACGGCAATGATGCGTTCGACGCCCGGCACAGCGAGGCTGCGCGGCGGCGTCGACGGCCCCGGCCTTCGCGGCGGCGGTGCGGACGCCGGTTTCTGCGCCGTCAGATTGACGAGGACCGAAGCGACGCCCGGCAGGCGCCGCAGCGTCTGTTCGGCAGCAAGGCGCATGCCTTCGAGCGCGGCAGCCTGCTCCGGCGCGACGGAGAGCGAAAGATAGATCTTATCGCCGCGCAGCGTGACCCCGGCGATGGCGCCGGTTTCGGGCAGCGGCGTCTTGCCGTCCGGACCCGCGACCCCCTGGAGTGCGGCGTAAACATCCTGTTCGCTGATCATATGCGTCCGCCTCGCCCTTCCCCCAAAGCTAGTTCCGCTTCGGGCGTCTTCAACCCAATCGCGTCAGCGCCGCACCGAGTTTTTCGGCGCGCGACTGCGCCTCAGCGAGGCGCTCGCGATTTTCTTCCACGACCTCCTCCGGCGCGCGGGCGACGAAATCGGCATTGCCGAGCTTGGCCTCGATCTTTTTCGCCTCGGCGTTCAGCTTCTCGATCTCTTTGGCGAGCCGCGTCTTCTCCGCAGCAAAGTCGATGATCCCTGCGAGCGGCAGCGCCGCCAGCGTGCCGCGCACGATCATCTGCGCCGCCTGCGCCGGTGCCTCGGCAGAAAACGAAATATCGGAAAGCCGCGCCAGCCGCTTGATGATCTCGGCCCAGGTCTCGGCCCGGTGTCTGGCGGATGATTCGGCGCCGACGAGCACGAGCGGGATCTGCGCGCCGGCCGGCACGTTCATTTCCGAACGGACGGAGCGGATTTCGGAAATCAGTTCGACGACGAAACCGATCTCGGCTTCGGCCGCAGGGAAACTGACGCCCTCGAGCACCGGCCAGGGCGCCAAGGCCAGCACCGTTTCGCGCCGCGTATTCCTCCACAATTCTTCGGTGATGAAGGGCATGAACGGATGCAGCAGCTTGACCGCCTGGTCGAGAATGAAGGCGGTCGTCGCCTGCGTCTCGGCCTTGGCGCGTTCGTCGGCGCCCTGCAAAAGAGGCTTGGCGAGTTCGAGATACCAATCGCAGACAATGTTCCAGACGAAGCGATAGGCGGCATTGGCGGCATCGTTGAAGCGATAGGCTTCGATTGCCACGGTCACTTCGAGGATCGCCTTGGCGGCCTCGCCGACGATCCATTGATTGAGCGCGATCGTCGCATCGCGCGGCGTAAAGGCCGAGGCACCGATGCAGCCGTTGATCTCGGCAAAGCGCGCCGCGTTCCAGAGCTTCGTCGCGAAATTGCGATAGCCTTCGACGCGTTGCGTCGAGAGCTTGATGTCGCGGCCCTGCGCCGCCATCGCGGCGAGCGTGAAGCGCAGCGCATCGGCGCCATATTCGTCGATCAGGCCGAGCGGATCGATGACATTGCCCTTCGATTTCGACATTTTGGCGCCCTGCGCGTCGCGGACGAGGGCGTGGATATAGACATCGCCGAAAGGCGCCTCGTGCATGAAATGCAGGCCCATCATCATCATCCGCGCGACCCAGAAGAAGATGATGTCGAAGCCGGTGACGAGCGTATTGGTCGGATAATAACGCTCAAGCGCCGGCGTCTCGTCCGGCCAGCCAAGCGTCGAGAACGGCCAGAGCGCGGAGGAAAACCAAGTGTCGAGCACGTCTTCGTCGCGCAGAAGCGCGATCTCGCGCTGCCCATAATGTTCACGCGCTTGGGCGGCCGCGTCCACATCGCTTTCGGCAACGAAGATTCTGCCATCCGGCCCATACCACGCCGGGATTTGATGGCCCCACCAGAGCTGACGCGAGATGCACCAAGGCTGAATGTTTTCAAGCCATTGGAAATAGGTCTTCGACCAGTTCTCGGGCACGAACTTCGTCTTGCCTTGGCGCACCGCAGCAAGCGCCGGCTCGGCCAGCACTTTCGCATCGACATACCATTGGTCGGTCAGCCGCGGCTCGAGCACGACGCCCGATCGGTCGCCATGCGGGACGGCATGCTGCGTCGGCTCGATCTTGTCGAGCAGGCCGTTCGCTTCCATCATCTCGACGACGATTTTGCGTGCCGTTTCGCGCGATTTGCCTTCGAGTGTACTAAGGATTTCTCCGATCGGATAATCCTGCGGCACGCCCTCGAGGAAGGCAGAATTTCCGTGCAGCGAAATGCGCGCTTCCGCATCCAGCACGTTGATGAGCGGCAGTCCGTGTCGCTTGCCGACCTCGAAATCGTTGAAATCATGCGCCGGCGTGATCTTCACCGCGCCGGTGCCCTTCTCGGGATCGGAATAAGCGTCAGCGATGATCGGGATCAGCCGGCCGACGAGCGGCAGCCGCACCTTCTTTCCAACGAGATCTTTGTAGCGTTCGTCGTCCGGATGAACGGCGACGGCAGTGTCGCCCAGCATCGTCTCCGGCCGCGTCGTCGCGACGACGATATAGGTCGACGGATCGTCCGCGTTGAAGGCTTTGTCGGCCAGCGGATAGCGCAAATGCCAGAGGTGGCCCTTCTCCTCCTTCTGCACGACTTCGAGGTCGGAGATGGCGGTGAGCAGCTTCGGGTCCCAGTTGACGAGGCGCTTGTCCTTATAGATCAGCCCTTCGCGATAGAGCTGCACGAAGACTTTGACGACTGCCCGCGACAGGCCCTCGTCCATCGTGAAGCGCTCGCGCGACCAGTCGCAGGAGGCGCCGAGGCGCTTCAACTGATTGACGATCGCGCCGCCCGATTCTTCCTTCCAGCGCCAGACCTCTTCGAGGAATTTCTCGCGCCCCATGTCGCGGCGGCCTTCTTTGCCGCGCTCCGCCAATTGCCGTTCGACGACCATTTGCGTGGCGATACCGGCGTGATCCGTACCCGGCTGCCAGAGCACGTCCTTGCCGCGCATGCGCTCGAAGCGGCAGAGGATATCCTGCAGCGTATTGTTGAGCGCGTGGCCCATATGCAGCGAGCCGGTGACGTTCGGCGGCGGGATGACGATGGTGAAGGTCTCTGCCCCTGCCCGCTCGGGCCGGCCGGCGCGAAATGCGCCCGCCTCTTCCCACAGCGCCGAAATCCGCCGCTCCACCTGTGCAGGGTCGAAGGTCTTGTCCATCATCCGAAATACCGAAGCCGCCGGCGCCGACGCGCCAGCACGAGCCGCCTAAAAGCCCAAGCGGCGCCGCGAAGTCAACGCGGGGATGAGGGGCGCTCTGGAGATCAGCGGCCGCCGCGCGCGACGCGCTCGATCTCGGCGCGGACAAGCCGCTCGACCAAAATCGGCAGATTGTCGTCGAGCCAGGCCTTGAGCATCGGCTTCAGCACTTCGCGCACCATCTCGCCCAAGAGGTCGTTCGATTGCAGAAAGCGGCTCGCGATCAGCGTATTGAAGGCGTTCGCCACCATGGCGTCGGTGGCTGGGGATACGAGCGCTTCCTCTGCCGCCGGTTGCGGCAAGGGCGCCGACCGCGGCCCCGGCGCGATGCGACGCGCGTTCTCGCGCCGTTCGGGCGGCGGCGATTCGGCGTTG
>NZ_CANSHK010000047.1:0-20959 GCF_947646745.1 uncultured Methylovirgula sp.
GCGGGGCTTTGAATTTTCCTACATACCGCCACGGCTGCTACGCGTCGTCTGATGCCCATCAGAGAGTTCCTGCAATTCTTTGCAGTCTCCGATAGAGGCGTAGCTATGTTTATTGGAGTCGCTATTCGCGATTAAGTCAGTTGTTCTTTTTAGAATCGACGACTATTTTCTGGCAATGAAAGAGGGATATTCGCAGAATTGCCCCGTAGCCCGAACTCTCGACATCGTCGACGGGAAGTGGAGCTTGCTGATTCTTCGAGACATGTTCCAGGGAGGGCCTCAGCGATTCCAAGATCTTGAAAGGAGCCTTGAGGGAGTTGCTCCCACAACCTTGTCCGCTCGCATTAAGTCACTGGAAAAGCGTGGCATAATCGAATCCCGCCTCTATCAGGTCCCCCCCCCCGTTATGAGTACGCGCTGACGGCCAAAGGCGACGCGTTGGCTCCGGTTCTTGAGGCTCTACAAAATTGGGAGAGCAATATACCGGATCGCAAAGCCGGGCTTCTACGGCCCGCGGTGGCAAGGATTCTTCCTCACGTCCGTGACTAACGATAGGCGCAACGCTGGCGAATTTTATATTCGCCATGAACATTCTCAAAAAGATATCGTAGCGTGTTAAGCTTCCTCGAGCTCGCGCGCCGGAGTGGTATCCCGCCTCAGGGTGCTTATGCCCTCTTTTTGAGACCGGGCCTTTTTCTCCGGTCTTATCTTGAACCAAATCGCGTAAAGGGCGGGCAGGAATACGAGCACGAGCAGTGTCCCCGCCGCCGTGCCGCCAATCAGGGTGTAGGCGAGCGATCCCCAGAAAACAGACTGCGTAAGCGGCGAGAATGCAAGGACGGCGGCCAACGCCGTCAGGATCACTGGCCGGGCACGCTGCACGGTGGCTTCGACCACGGCGTGATAGGGATCGAGGCCCTCCGATTGATTGGTATGGATCTGGCCGATCAGTATGAGCGTATTTCTCATCAAAATGCCCGACAGTCCGATAAGTCCGAGGATGCCGTTGAAACCGAACGGCTGGTGAAAAATAAGCAGCGCCGGCACGAGGCCGATCAATCCCAGCGGTGCCGTCAGCAACACCATGATCATGGAAGATAGACTCCGGACCTGAACCACCAGAACAAACATCGTCAAAAGCAGCATGACGGGGAAAACTGGTGCAAGAGCCGCGTTGGCTTTCGCCGATTCCTCCGCGTTGCCGCCAATCTCGATATGATAACCCTTGGGTAGCGACGCGATCAAAGGCTTCAGTGCCGTCCAGACCTCGCCCGTCACCTGCGGCGGCTGCAATCGATCGTCGATATCGCTCTGTAGCGTGATCGTGGGGATGCGGTCGCGGCGGCGCAATATCGGATATTCGGACTCGATGGCGAGGCGGCTGAGCTGACTGACCGGAATAATAGCTCCGTCCCTGTTGGTGATCGTCAGGTCGGCAAGTTGCGCCGGGTCGAGCCGCGCGTTGCCCTTGCTTCGCGCCACAAGATCGACCGTCCGGATATCTTCCCTAATTTGCGTGATTGTCTGGCCTGTCAGAAGCACCTGAAGCCGTTGCGCGACTTCCTCAGGCGTCAAGCCGAGTAATTGCAGCCGCCCTTGATCCAGAACGAAGCGAACCGCCGGAACGCGCTCGCCCCAGTCTGAATTCACATCGCGGGTATTGGGGTTGTTACGCATGATTGATTCCACTTTGTCCGCGATGCGGCGTACCACATCCACGTCCGGACCCATGACGCGAAACTCGACTGGAAAGTGCGAATAGGGACCGAATACGAATTCGGTCGCCCTCAGTCTTGCCTCGGGTGCCAGTCCTTCGGCGATCCTTTGGCGCAGACGCAGGATCAATCGATCGCGCGCCTGCCAGCTCGGCGTCAGAACCATGATCTTGGCAAAGGACGGGTCCGGCAGCTCCGGGTTGTAGGCAAGCCAGATTCGCGGCGCGCCGCCACCAATGTAACTTGTGATCTCTCTCGACTCCGGCTGTTTGAGGAGCCAGTTCTCCACCCGCGCCGTGACAGCGGCCGTGGTTTCGATACTGGTTCCTTCCGGCATCTGCACTTCAGCAAGAACCTCGCGGCGATCGGAGGATGGAAAGAACTGTTGTCGCACCTGACTCATCCCGACAAATGAGGCAACAAACAGCAATACGACGATCCCCGCGACAATGAACTTGTGGTCGACGGCCCAGGAGACCAGTTGACGAAACCGATTGTAAATCGGCGTCCGGTAAATATGGTCGTGCGCGCTTTCCTCCTTCTTGATATCGGGCAAAAGCACGACGCCCAGATAGGGTGTAAAAATAACGGCGACGAGCCACGATATTATCAAGGCATAGCCGACGACCCAAAAGATATTTCCGGCATATTCGCCGGCACTCGACTTGGCGAATCCCACCGGCGTGAACCCGATAACGGTTACGAGCGTGCCGGCCAGCATCGGAGCCGCCGAATGCGTCCAGGCATACGAGGCCGCGGAGATGCGGTCGAGTCCCTCCTCCAGTTTCACGACCATGATCTCAATCGCGATGATCGCATCGTCCACAAGCAGGCCGAGCGCAATAATCAATGCGCCGAGCGTGACGCGATCAAAAAAACGTCCTGTCACGAGGAGAACGACAAGCACCGCCGCTAGCGTCAAAGGCACGGCGGCGGCAACGACAATGCCTACCCGCCAGCCAAGGCTGATCAGGCAAACGACCATGACGACGCCAAGAGCCATAAAAAACTTTTCCATGAACTCGCCAACGGCTTCCTGGATGTTGTCCGTCTGATCGGTTATTTTTGTCAGCTGAACGCCAAGCGGCAGATCGGCGCTCACGCTCTTTTCGGCGTCATGGAGCGCGGCGCCGAGCTTGAGGCCGTTCCAGCCAACTTGCATGACCACATCTAGGACAAGCGCGGAATGTCCATTGTGGCGCACCAGAAAAGTCGGCGGATCTTCGTATCCGCGCTCAACGTCGGCAACGTCCGCCAATCTTAGGAGGTGTCCGCCTGCTGCGATCGGGGTATCGCGAATCTTTTCGAGGTCGTTCAACTCGCCGTCGATACGGATGTAGACCTGGGGCCCTTTCGTGTCGATCGAGCCCGCGGCGGTCACCGCGTTCTCCCGCTGAAGCGCGGCGAAGACATCGCTCGGGCTGATGCCCAGCGTCGCCAGTCTCGCATAAGAGAAGTTGACGAATATTTTCTCGGGCCGTTCTCCGACGATATCCACCTTCGCGACGCCCGGCACATGCAGCAGCCGTTCGCGTACCATCTCCGCCTGCCGGGACAGAAGCCGATCGGGCAATCCGTCCCCCTCGATTGAATAGACGGCGAACACGACATCGGAATATTCATCGTTGACGAACGGCCCGAGGGTGCCAAGCGGCAAATTCGGTGCTTCGTCGCCGAGTTTCTTGCGAGCTTGGTAGAATTGCTCTGGCACATCCGCCGGCGGTGTCCGATCGAGCAAACGCAATGTCATGAATGCGAGGCCAGGGCGTGTGAACGTATCGACGTGGTCGTACCAGCGCAATTCCTGCAAGCGCTTTTCCAATGGATCGGCGACGAGGTCTTGCATCTCCTGCGCTGTGGCACCCGGCCACGCAGCCGTCACAGTGAGAACCTTCACTGTAAACGTCGGATCCTCCGCCCGCCCCAGATTGAGATAGGCGAAAACACCCGCGAGAGAGATCGCGATGATCAGAAAAAGCGTAATGCTGCGCTCGCGGACGGCAAGCGCGGAAAGATTGAAACCGCTCATTGCATCGCCGCCTTTCCGTCGGCGATTCGGACATGTTCGCCCTCATGTAGGAAATGTCCGCCGACTGCAACGATCAGATCGTCATTATGTACGCCCCCCGTGATGCGCGCGGTTTGCGCACCGAACTGCACGACGTTGACAGGATGAAAGACGACTCTCGACGCCGCTTCATTAACTAACCAGACCCCGGAACCGCGGCCTTCGTCGTCGATCGCACCAATTGGTACTTCGAGTCCGGCGGTTGCGGTATCATCCGGCAATGTCAAAGTCACCGTTGCGCCGAGGGGCGCTTTCGCGCCCGCGCCCTCAAGCACGTAGCGGGCTTCATAGGTCCGCGTTCTCGGGTCCGCGGCGTCGGAGAGCTGCCGCAGCCGCGCTTGGAAGATTGTGGAATTTCCATAAAGCAGGGCTTGTGCGTGCGAACCGATTCTTGGACGAATCGTCTCGGGTAGATCAATCGAAGCTTCACGCGGACCAGCATGTGCCAGGCGAACGACCGTCTGGCCTTGCGCGACCACCTGCCCCGGCTCGGCCAAAGTCTCCGTCACCGTGCCATCGGCGTCCGCGTACAGCAGCGCGTAGTCGCCCCGGTTTTGCGCTTCGCGCTCTTGCGCTTCCGCTGCGGACAACAACGCTGTTGCACTATCAGCGGCGGCCTTGACTTGCTCATAGGCCTGTTGCGACACCCAACCTTCGCTCGTCAGTTTGCGGTAGCGAACCTCGTCGGCGCCTGCCTGCAACGCACGTGCTCTTGCGGCCGCGACCTGCTGCGCCTGTGCGGAAATCGCAAGTCCTAGGTCGACAGGATCTATCCGCATCAAGGGTTGACCGGCTTTCACCGTCTGTCCGGTATCGACGAGCCTCTGGATGATCTTCCCCGAGACACGAAATCCTAGATCGCTCTGCACACGCGCTGCGACCACGCCGGTAAACCTGAGGCTGCCCCCTTCGGCCAGTTGCACAGAGGTCACCTCCACAACCCTGTCCGCCAGTCTTGGGTCCGCGACCGCCTCCGGTTTGCAGGCCGACAGGCCGAAACCAGCGAAGACGACGAGTGGGACGAGTAACCTCCGAGACATGGGCGTGCTCCGTGAATGCAGAGCAACACTTGTTTGCTGGTGACCATTTTGTCAACTAGTCACGGCAATCTTTCTGCGACTTCACGGCGAGAGGCTTCGCAGCACCAGATTGGCTAAAAGGCCGGCATCCTCCTCCAAGGTATCCAACCGCGTCAGCAGAACCGCGGGATGCGTGACGCAATCCAGAGCCAGCATGACGGCGCGCGCGGTCTCGTCCAGCGGCGTTTTGCGCTCAAACTCGCCGCTCTCCCTTCCCTCACGAAGGACGGCGAGGGCAATCGCGAAAAGCCGTTCTTTATAATGACAGGTCGAGGACCACCCCTCCTTGAGACTTGTTGCGGCAAGGTCGTGCATCTTGCGTTCATGGAAAAACATATCGCCGCTGCGGTGAGCTATCACCTTGAAAATGCGGCGTAACTTCTCGGATGCCGATTTGTCCTCTGCGACAATCGCTTCCGCGGCGCCGGAGATTTCGGTGAGAACCATGTTGCAAATGGCGGCACCGATCGCCTGCTTCGAATCGAAGAATTTATAGATGTAAGCTTTTGAAAACCCGATGGCTTTTGCGAGATCCGAGACGGTCGTCTTTTCGTAGCCATAATGACGGAAATGCTCGCCGGCCGCAGCGATAATCTGCTCCCGACGCTCGTGCTCAACCGGCCCCCGCTGGCGGTCAACTGGCCCCATCTCCCCTGTGGTATAGTTTTCCTGTCGCATAATCGCCAAGATAGCAACCCGACCTCGCATTGGCAACAAGTGACCAATTAAGAATACGGTCACTACCGCTTTCGTTCCGGCAAGCACCAAGCGGTTCGGCTCGGAAATGCCAATGTCATCCCGACGACTAGCTCACCGCACTGCGCCCAAGCCTACTTGATGTATTCTGAGCCAGTCGGCGAGATCAGTTTCTGACATCCCGCTGGCCGCCCAGGTGGTTACGATCTCTTCGTCGGTGGCATCGATCTCTTTCCCGTCGATGTTCAAAAAGAGTTCGGCAACGACAAAAGAGACTAAAGGCGATCGAAGCTTATAATCGACGGAATGGCGAAGGGTAAAAATAGTGCCGCTTTAGCGGAAGCCGCAATCATGGAACGGATCAAGGATCGGTTTGCGTCTTCCGAGGAGGCACACGCTTGGTACGCTGCCAAAGCATTACTGAGCCTTTCGGGTAAAACCGCGCGCGACCTTGTCCAAGTCGGTCGCGTCCGCGATGTTATGGACTATATCGACGCCATTGACGCTGGCGTCCACGCGTGACCGCGAAGAGTTGGAGAGCTCTTGGAGTCTGTAATATCTTCGATGGGACTTCTCCTTTCGGCGCGTAATCTCCCAAAGCAGCCGGTCGGCTTCCGGCCCATCCCGGCCATACCACGACAATCGCCTACTCCTAGAAGCGCACATAACTGCCTGGCAGCAGATCGGTGAAGGCCTTTTTTCTCTCCCTTTGGCGAAGGTAGAGATTGATTTGATTGCTTCGTTCCGAAGACATCGTCATGACCGCTAGGGTAACCCAGGTCAGGATCATTGCCTGAAGTGCCCTAGGATCACCGCTGTCGTAACGCAGGATAGTGACAGTGCCCGCTTTTTGCGTGGAAACGCGGAAGGAGATCACCCGTCGACTCGCGCATAGTTAGTTACTTCAATACTTCGACTTTGACATTGACGAACGAACGTGTGCAGTTGCGAGGCTCTCAACATGAGACCGGAATATTACATAACCTGCCACTACGAGGATCACCGCGGCGAACACTCTTCGCAGCGCTGCTTTGTTCGCACCAAGATGGACTGCGACTCTCATACCCGAAAACGCGCCCACCAAGCCCCCGGCAATAAATTCAAGTGCGAGTTTCCAGTCGATCATCCCGGAAGCCGCGTAGTTAATTGCGGTCGTAAGGCCAAGTGTTCCAACCGCAAGCAATGAAGAACCGACCGCGTTCACCATTTCCATGCCAGTGGCAAGCATTAGCGCGGGAACCACAAATATTCCGCCGCCAATTCCAAAAAATCCTGCGGCGAAGCCTGTCAAGAATGCCAGGCTCGCCACCCGAAGATCTACGGCGCCCCCCGCTTTCTCTTCCTGCCGGCAGGTCTGCGCGTCTTGTCGCTTTCCGATACGCAGCATGCCAACGCCGACGCCAACCATAGCGACGGCGAAGAGCGTGATTAGACGGCGACCGTCGAGTGCTTTCCCTAGTGAAGAACCAAATGTGGCTCCAATAATGCCGATCGAGGCAAAGAGGACAGCAGCACGCCAGCGCACGGTGCGGGCTCGCGCATGACTTAAAAATCCAACGTAAGCATTCACGGATACCGCAAACGCGCTCGTCCCAATAGCGACGTGTGGCTGCGCGCCAACGACATATAACAGTAAAGGCGTCGCCAAAACGGACCCGCCCCCACCGATGAGGCCCAATGAGAACCCAACGGCGCACCCTGACAGGACGCCAGCAATCGAATTAAAGTCGGCCATCAAGGCATTCCGAGGCAAAATAACAGTCGAGCTCTGACGCACCGCATTCCGCTTCCGTAAGGGGCTTCATCGATGAAACCTCTAGAGTTTCGTGGGTGGAGAGTGAGCGGCGAAAGTTCATGTAAAATCGGCCTTCTGGCAACGTAAGGTCGCATGCTCGACGCCAGGAGTTCGCATCGAATCAATATCAAATGGCATTCAGCGGGATCTTCAGATACCGAACGCCGTTGTTTTCCTCTAATGGCAGATTCCCGCCGCGCATATTTATCTGAATAGACGGAAGAATTAATTTCGGCATTTGAAGAGTGGCGTCTTTTGCACGTCTGAGTGCAACAAACTCTTCTTCGCTGATTCCATCACGCACGTGGATGTTGCTGGCTCGTTCCGCTCCGGCGGTGGTTTCCCAGGCGTATCCGCGACCGGCTGCCTTATAGTCATGGCACACGAATATTCTTGTTTGATCTGGCAAAGACAGCAGTCTCCGTATCGACTCAAACAGTCGAGCCGGATCCCCGCCGGGAAAGTCGGCGCGAGCCGTTCCGCAGTCAGGCATAAATAGCGTATCACCTACAAATGCCGCATCACCAATAATATAGGCCACATCGGAAGGGGTGTGGCCCGGGACGTGCAGCGAGATCGCAGGTATGTTGCCAACTGAAAATGCCTCCCCATCTTTGAAGAGTCGATCGAATTCAGAGCCGTCGCGGGCGAACTCCGTTCCAGCATTGAAGATCTTGCCGAACTCTTCTTGCACACGAATAATTTCTTGTCCGATTGCAATCCGGCCGCCGAGTTTCGATTTTAAAAGGGGCGCCGCGGAAAGATGATCGGCATGGGCATGGGTCTCCAAAAGCCAATGAACGATCAGGCCACGCGCGCGGACATGTGAAACAATCACATCCGCAGATTCAAAACTGATGCGTGCGGCCGCATGATCGAAATTAAGTACGCTATCGATGACCGCGGTAGCGCGCGTCTCAGGATCATAGACGATATAGGTCGCCGTCGCGGTCGCCTCATCAAAGAAGCACTCAACCGACGGGGCCCGATAAGACCCAGTCTCGAGCGCGCTCACTTGGCGGACCGCGGCCACAAGAGCTTCATCTGACATGTTTTGTCTCACTACGTCTGCTAAGCTGCCCGGCGCGCTTCCCGATGAGCGCGGCAGCGATGCGGCTTTCAATATTTTGCGGGAAGCGGTGCGAGCGCGGCGGCCTGCGCCCGATAACCCGGGAATGGGAGGCTAAGGCGCAGCCATCCCCGCGTGTCGTATCCGCCGTAGTTGCGCTCCGCGACGTCGCGAGAGACAAAGGCCTGCAGTTTGAATAATCCGAAGTTGTATCCCATGAGCCCGCCGACTGCGAATTGACGCAGCCGTTTATAGGTTGGCGTCGGACTCGAGATGTCGGACGAACCGTAGGCGATGAACCCGGCCTCGACATTCCCGAACTGTTTCGTCGCGGTAAGGTCGAGATTGAGCCAGTCGGGATACGTCGCGTGATCACCGAATATACCATTGATCAGATTCGCGGTCAGATCATAACCGCCGGCAGTATAACTCACCGCAAAGCGTTGCTCATAGGAGTCCGTGGTGAACGCTTTATGATACGGCATAGCCACGCGATAGCCGCCCAAATAGCTGACTCCCCAACCGCCCCCGAAGTCGTGCGCCAGCTGCGCCGCAAGGAGTGTACTATTCGCAAAGGCGACATTTGATGGTGTGCCCGTCGTCCAAGCGACGGGTTGAGCAAGGACCAATTGCAGCCGCGTATCGTAAAACTGCAGAGGAGTCGCCCAAGTCAAAACCGGAAGCGAAAACCCATTGTCACCGACCGTATCGCTGCGGTGGCCGAAGCCGGTCGTATCGGTGAAGTAGACGCCTTCGGGCAATGGTTTTCCTGCCGGGAGTCCCACCGTGATGCCCGGCGGTAAAACACTGGTCGCCTCGGCTTGCACGCACGACCCAAGGATCACGCTCGTCGCCCAAGCGATACCAATCAAACGTCTCATCTTAGCCCCCATGCTAAATGCTGTTTAAGCTTTATTCTTCCTTCAGGCCGGAGGGCGCGTTGTTGCCCGTCGCGCCGTAATATTTGAACGGAAGAAACTTGCCGTTCATGCCGATCCTGACGCGATCGCCTTTTGGGTCTGGCTGGCGCTCAATCGTCATATCAAAGTCAATCGCGGACATGATTCCATCGCCGAACTCTTCCTCAATCAGCGCTTTCCAGGCCGGACCGTTGACCAAAACCAGTTCATAGAACCGGTAGATCAGGGGATCGGTTGGAGGCATCGTTGTGCCGCGCATTGGTACTTCATTCAGCATTGCCTCTTCAGCTTTCGAGAGACCGAAGAGCTTGGCTGCCTCCGCGCATTGCGGTTTTGTCAGTTTCATCTGCCCGAGGATTGCGCCGGTGATCAGAACGGGTGAGAAGCCACCGATTTCATCGCAGATATATTTCCAGGTCCAACCCTTCTCGCGTTTGATGTCGAGAAGCTTTTCGGTCAGATCGGCACGCTTCATAGTGGTTCTCCTATATGAAATGAACTATTGCCGGATTCGTAGCTACTCCTCGCGGACCCAACTGACGCTGCGGATTGCCCATTGGCAGAGGCTGTCCAACAGGAAGCCAATGAAGCCGATCACGACCACGGTTGCTGCGAGGCGGTCATATTCGAGTGAATCGCGCGCATCATTGATTGCGTAGCCAAGACCAGACGTAACGCCCAGGAATTCTGCTGGAACCAGCACGATCCAAGCGACGCCGACCGCTAGCCGAATCCCACTTAACGTATCCTGGGCGATCGCCGGCAAGATGATGCTGAGAAGCAGATGCCAGGGCCTCGCACCTAGATTGCGAGCGACCTTGAACCAGGCGGGGTCGATGCGGCGAAATCCATGCGCGGTTGAGAAGAGAATTGGCCAGACCGCGGCGACAGCGACGAGGAAAATGATGGCATGGTCCCAGGTCGCGAAGGCCATGACTGCGATCGGCATCCATGCAAGCGGCGATATCATACGCAGGAACTGAAACGGAATTGTGCTGGCTGCGCGAAGAGCGTGGTATCGCCCGATTGCGATCCCAATCGGGACGCCGAAGGCAATCGCCCAGATAAGCCCGCAGAAAATGCGGCCGAGGCTCGGCAGGCTCATTTGCACGGCTTCGCCGCTCTCGATCATTCTCCACAAACGAACGAACGTGGGAGCCGGTGCAAAACCCGAGAAATTGGCTGTGGCCGGATTAGAGGCAACGATCCACCCTCCGAGCCACCAGAGAGCAAGCATGACACCTGTTCCCAGAGCGCTGAGCCCAATGTTTCGCAATGCCGATAGCACCCCGGGATCCACACTGCGCCGGCGCAGCTGCTCGATATTGTCCGCGGGCACATTCGTCGCCACGATCTCAATGCTCATAGCGAAAGAACCTCCGTGCGTGAGAAGGGGTCGGACGTTGACTCCTGCCCTTGCGGATACTTGCTCATGGCATTGCGAACGAACTCGTAGTTTACGAGGTCGTGGGAGACGAACTTCGGATCGAGCTTTGTTAAGAACGTCGTGTCGCCGCCAACGAGCGTTTCGTTCATGGCCGAGACCATCATTTCCGTCGCCGACGGATAGGGCCACGGTTGAAAATCGATCCGACCTAGCCCCCATTGCGGATGCTTGATCGCACCATCTTTTCCGTAGATGGACGCATCGTAGTCGGTCATGGCGCGCTCGATGACCGGGGCGGACAGCGGGAGATAATGCTCTCCCTGAGCAGACAAAAATTGCGCCACGTCCTTTTTGTGAGTTGCGGCATAGACCTCAGCGCGGACGAGCGCGTTGATGACCTTTTGTGACCACTCTTTTTTCTTTTCGACGACCTCCTCATGCATGCAGACGACGCAACAAGGATGGTTTTTCCAGATGTCGCCGGTAAAGCGAAGAATACGTCCACCGGCCTTCAGCTCGCCCAAGGCGTCAAAAGGCTCTGCAACGATGTAACCGTCGATCTTCTTCGCAGCGAGTGCGGCCGGCATTTCCGGCGGCGCCATAACTTGCAGATTACACTCGTGAGGCGCGAGAGACTGGCCTTGCGATTGGATAACTGGCTTGATGCCCGAGTGTCGCAGTGCATATTGCAGCACGATATTATGCATCGAATACCAGAATGGTACTGCGACCTGCTTGCCGCCGAAGTCTGCGAAGGAATTGATCCCGCTCGCTTGACCAACGACGACGCTCGAACCGTTTGTGTGCGCCCATGCCATGAGCTTCACGGGATAATGGTTGTTGTAGCGCATCCATATCGGGATCGGGTTGAGCAGATGCACGAGATTGAATTTGCCGGCGGCAAAAGCCTCGACGAGCGGCGGCCAGCCACGAATCAACGTCGGGCGTTCGGCCTCGAGACCCTCGTCTTTGAAGAATCCCATCCCATGCGCGACGAGCAGCGCCGTCGCGTCCGTGATAGGCAAATAGCCGATACGAACGACCTCATCATCGGCGGCACGCGCGGCCGAATTGAAGCCGCCCAGCGAAGCGCCAAAAGCAGCAAGACCGCCGGCCGCAAGAATATCAAGGGCCTGACGACGGTTGACCCCGCGGGCGCTTCGCCCGAAAGCGCCATGAGACAATCGGATGCCGCAATGTTCACACATCTAAATTCCTCTTTTCGGAGAGCGAAATTAATCCGCCGCGGCGGCCGACCCGCGGCCGTAGGTGCGCTCGAACGCCGATTCCAACTGAGCCTTCGCGCTCACGAACATTTCTCGCTCGCGATCGGTGCCGGCTAAGAGGTCAGCATCGAACTTGAGGATCTCGGCGAGACGACCCGGATTGGGAGCCATAATGAAAGCGCGATCGGCCATGGCGACTGCCTCGGCGATATCGTGCGTCACGACGACAAGTGTGATCCCACCGTCCAAAGCGATGCGACGCACGTCTCGCTGCAAGCTGCGCCGCGTAACCGGATCGAGCGCCGAAAATGGCTCGTCGAGTAAGAGCACTTCGGGATGAGTGGCGAGCGAGCGCGCAAGCGCAACACGCTGCTGCTGGCCACCTGAAAGCTCCTGCACGTTGCGCGCTCCAAAGCCATCGAGATCAACAAGGCGAAGAAGTTCTTTCACTTTCTCGTCTCGCTCGTGCCGCGCCTCGCCAGCGAATTTCAACCCTAAGCCGACGTTTTGAGCGACAGACATCCAGGGAAGAAGATGCGGTTGCTGAAACATCACGATTCGATCGGGCGACGGCCCCGAGACGAGGGCACCGTCGATTCGCACGCTACCGGACGTCGGGCTCATAAGGCCGGCCAAAATGTGAAGTAAAGTGGACTTGCCACACCCTGAGCGGCCAACAAGCGCGATGGACTCACAGGGCTTGATTTCAAAACTGATACCGCTCAGAGCGAGCTCTTCGTGGCGGCGATACCTGTGACAGAGGTCGCGCACTGAGATGTGCGCGCCAATGTTTCGCCTCTTCATTCCGTTTCGAGTCGTCACTACGATCTTTCCTCGCCCGCGGCGCACGCCTCTGCTTAGTCAGTTGCTAAGTCTGCAATCATCTTGCGCAATTGCTTGGTCGCCGGCGTGACGATGGCGACGAAGTAAGCTTCGCGAAGCCGTCGTTGCGCGGCGGCGCTCGCAACATAGCCACGCGCGCCGCAATGCAGCATGGCACCGTGCGCCGCCTTCATAGAGGCTTCGCCTGCAGACAGACGCGCGCGCAGTACCGCCCGCCAGTACTCAAGGTCTTCTTCAAATGGAGTCGCGGCGAGCGCGGCGGCTTGCGACTGGATGTGGTCCAGCTGCTCAGCCAACTCCTCGGGCTGCTCGTCGAGGAATTTGTTGACATGACCGAGCGCTGGGCGCGTCTGCTCCATCAAACGGATGCAATCGCGGGCAAGACCGAAGGCCATACCACTCTGCAACAGAATAAAACCGGCACGAATCTTCTTGAGATAATCGTCGATCGGATCGGCCAGAATCCAGGCACGAGGTACGAAAACATCGCGCATCTGAACAACGAATGTTCCTGTGCCGTCGAGCGCCGCGAACTTGGCTGTCTCAACCAGCGACAATCCTGGCGCCGCGCAGGGCACAATAGCCATCACATTTCGCGTCGCCCCTCCGGGCGAGGTCACTTCGAAGACGGCGCCGAAATAATGTGCGGTTCCAAGATTTGAGACGTAGGGAAGGACGCCCTTGACGATATAGCCGCCGGGGGCCTCAGCCCCTTTAAGGCGCATCGGCTCTATGTCGCAGAAGGCCTTCATCGGATTTGAAAGGCCGGTCCCGCCAAGGACGTCACCTTGCGCGATCCGAAATCCCACATCCCGTTTCAACTCTTCGTTGTCGGACGCGAAAATGTACCAGGCGAGCGCATCCTGGCACCACATGCAAAAGGCCGACGAAACGCAGTGCTCGGCGACGGCAGACATCGCGTCGACCGCGGCATTGAGATCAATGATTGTGCTGTACCCCGGAAGGTGCTGTGAATAGGCGCCGAGCTGGCCAAGTTCGCGCAGCACACCCTCAGGGTAGTAACCCTCGCCGTCGATCTTCCGCACAAGCTTCGGCAATTCTCGATCTGCGAATGCGCGAACGGATTCAAGAGCGCCGATGCCTGCTCTTGTCGGCCCTTCATTCGCCAATTGTGTCCGCGCATTCATCATGGCTTCTCCCCGGGATTTGGATTGCGGTCAGGCCAAGGAGACTTCGAGGTTGACCGGACGCGAGAAGGTGTTCGCAACCGGTGACCACAGGCGCGCGTGGGCGACGAGAGCCTCAAGCTCCGTGCGCGGACGATCCGCTTCGAAGGTCACTTTGGCCCGCACGTCCGTGAAGCCGACCGGCTTCTCCGACACGTCGCCCGTGCCCCAGACGGCGGTGATGTTGAGATCACCTTCAAGCTCGATTTCGAGCGTGAAGACGTTGATGCCGCGAGCCACGGCGTTGGCGTGAATGCCTACCGCGAGGCAGGAGCCAAGCGCCGCCAGAGAAGCTTCCGAGGGATTCGGCGCCGTGTCGTCGCCAAGAAGCCCCGGCGGCTCGTCGACCACGTAGGCCGGCAAGTTGCGCACGAAGTTGAGATGCCGAAACCGGCCCTCCGCGACTGTCTTGCATTTCAGCGTCTTGATCGCGGCTGGGTTCGCTCTTCCTTGCGCGATAAGCTGCTCGAGACCGTTTTTATCGATCGGTTCAAGACATGACGTTGAGGCGGGCGCCTCGTCGGGTGCAAGGCACCCTGTGAGAGCGGTTGAAACAACGGCTTTGTTCATGGATCCTCTCTAGACGGATGACTACAGACCGTTCTGTCCTTTGCATGCCGCGTGCCAACTAATTTATATTATTTCTACAATTTGTATGGTCAATAAGAAACTACGAGAATTTACAGATGCTTAGTCGGACCAGCCGCACAATTAAGGTCTTTACGGGCGCGAAAATGCAGGCCTAGTGGAGGTGCCCGCTCGGCGAGCTTTCGTGGCCCGTTTTATGTGCATCGCACAATCTTAAGGCAACAGAACCGTCGGTAGGATGAGTTGCCACGATTCATTTTTTGAAGTTCAATATGTGTAATGACCACCGACACTTTAGACCGAGTAACGAAAACCGAGACGCTTCCACCGCGAGAGCGGCTGCTGCAGAGCGCACGTAAGCTCTTTTGCCGTTACGGCGTGAACTCTGTAGGCGTCGATAGCATTATTGATAGTGCGGGCACGGCGAAGACCACGCTCTACAAGCTTTTCGGATCGAAAGAAGGCCTCGTCGAAGCGGTTCTCGATCGAGAAGGCCAGGAGTGGCGCGACTGGTTCCTTGGTGAAATCGACGGACCTGGCGGCAGTGCCCTTGACCGCCTCGAACGATTGGGTCCGTCGCTAAAGAGATGGTTTCAGAGGGCGGACTTTTTCGGTTGCCCCTTCATTAACGCCGTGGCCGAGTCCGATAAGGCTAATGATCAGATGCGACGGCTCGCCATCGCTCACAAGACTATCGTTTCCAATCGCATTATAAGCCTTTGCGCGGAAGCAGACATTTCCGACCCGGAACAAACCGCTCATACGCTTGGCCTCATTATGGATGGTGCCATTGTGATGGCACTGATAACGCGCAAGGCTTCAGCCGCCGACCTTGCAGCGGTTGCCTGCCAAGCCCTGATAGAAAGTCGACTGAAAGTCGCCCTGCCTATCGAAGCCTGATCGCCTTCATCACCGCACAAGCTCTTTAACGGCACGACGCTGTTGGAACCCGGCTGATTTTACAGCTAATGGAGCCGTCACGAATTCTACGCTCACGGCATTCGTGTGCTCGCTTGTTGAGGCGGACTATCCTCTTACGCCTGCCGCCAAGTTAGCCGCATAGCACCTGGGCAACAAGCAAAGCGTCAATTGATCGCCCGACTCAACGCGGCATACGGCGGAGCCGTTTAATTGATCACGCATGAAGGCTCTCCTGTAGATTCGTCGATATAATTGCGAGCATCGAGCGAAGATCATGCCTGATAGAAGAAAACGTCCCGCCCTCGCCGACCGCCTCCGGAAATTCCCGGGCGGCAACCTCGAGCGCAATCCGTCGCCTTCGAGGTATGTATTTGACTTAGATTCGGAGCGAGAATTTCGTGAGCAGCTCGGTGGTGCCCGCAGGATCATGATGAAACACCGGAACGTGCTCCGGGCACTCGCGAAGGCGGGAGACGAAAATGCCTGACCTTGAGCTTTCTCACCGAGGCCGATCTTTAGCTAAGATCGAAAAGACTCGGGAGTCAGGATCACTAGCTGACGATGCCTACCCACCGACCATTGCGACTAAGAAGTGCCGCGCAAAGATCGTTGGAAGGCCGAGGGGCCGTGCACCACATAACCTGCCGCGCGAAATCACGCCGCAAAGGGTTCAAGAAGTTTTCCGGCGAAATGAAAATTTCTGAAACGACGTGAGGAACTGTCGAGGTGGCCAGCGCCAGCTGCTTTTTCTCACCGGCTCAAACGAGGCTTGTGCCGAATTTCGGGCGGCCAATTGGTACGACACTACCATTCATTATTATTCGCGTGATTATTCGCGTGCGCGCGGCGTCGCTCTTGAACATCTTTTCCGTATAATTTCCGCACGCGGTGGCGGTTGCGTTTTGATCAAATCCTAAGCGATTGATTTAATTGGCGCGCCCAAGGGGACTCGAACCCCTGTTTTTGCCGTGAAAGGGCAACGTCCTGGACCGCTAGACGATGGGCGCGTGGGCTGATGCGGGGACGCGGCGAGGTATAGAGAGCATGGCCGGTCATGGCAAGCCGCGTAGACGGCGCCGCAGCGGGTTATCCCGCCGCACCGCCCGGCTCGGCCGGCGCGAGGTCGATGAGCCGCACTTCGATCCGCTCGCGGCCGTTCCAGCGGTTGCAGACAAGCTGTCCGGCAAGATGAACCGGCTGCCCCCGGGCGGCTGAGAGAGCCAGGCCGAGCGGCTCCTGCGCGGCGCGGAAGAGAATTCCTTCGAGGCCGGCGCCATCGGCCGCCTTGGCCCGCCAGCGCAGATGGCCCTCGCCGAGAGGCATGACATCGATGAGCCGGTGCGCCGGAAAGGCAAAGACGGGCTCCGGATTGCCGGCCCCGAAGGGGCCGGCCTTTTCCAGCGCGGCATAGAGTTCGAGCCCCGCGCCGGCGGCGCTGAGCGAGGCATCGACCAGCAAAGCCTCCGACGCCAAGGCCGCGGCCACCGCCTGGTCCAGTTCGGCTTCGACATAGGCCGCGAAGGCGCCGAGTTGGCTGCGTTCGAGCGTGATCCCCGCCGCCATCGCATGGCCGCCACCCTTGATCAGAAGACCGGCCTCGACCGCCTGGCGGACGATCCGGCCGAGATCGACGCCGGGAATCGAGCGGCCGGAGCCGGTGCCGGCCTCGCCTTGGAAAGCGATGGCGAAAGCCGGACGGCGAAACCGTTCCTTGAGCCGCGCCGCGACGAGGCCGACGACGCCCGGATGCCAGCCGTCGCCGGCAACGACGATCGCGGCACCCACGCCGGCGCGCTCGGCCGCAGCCTCCGCCTCGGCGACGGCGATTTCGAGCGTCGCCGCCTCGACGGTCTGGCGCTCACGGTTGAGGCGGTTCAGATCCTCGGCGATCTGGCGTGCGGCGACCGGATCGCGGCTTGCGAGCAGTTTCGCGCCCAGCGCCGCATCGCCGATGCGGCCGCCCGCATTGATGCGCGGGCCGATGAGAAAGCCAAGGTGATGCGCTGTCGGGGGGCCGCCGGCGCCGGCGACATCGAGCAGCGCCGCCAATCCGGGCCGCCCCCGCGCGCGCATCAGCGCGAGGCCCTTGGTTACGAGAGCGCGGTTCAGCCCCGTCAAAGGCGCGACATCGGCGATTGTCGCCAGTGCGACAAGATCGAGGCCGATGAGCAAATCGGGCTCCGGCCGCGCCGCGCTCCAAAAATTCGCCGCGCGCAAAAGGCGATTGGTAGCGATCAGAGCCAGGAAAACGACGCCTGCGGCGCAAAGCTGACCGAGGCCGGACAGATCGTCTTGCCGGTTCGGATTGACGACGAGCGCTGGCGGCAGACGTTCGGGCGCCTGGTGATGGTCGAGCACGATCACATCGAGGCCGAGCCGGCGCGCCTCGGCGAGCGGCGCATGGCTTGTCGTGCCGCAATCGACGCAGACGAGCAGCGTCGCGTCCGCCTCGGCTAAGGCGGTGATGGCTTGCACATTGGGGCCATAGCCCTCGAAGATGCGATCCGGAATATGAATCCGATGCGATGTGCCCGCGGCGGTGAGAAAATCGCCGATGAGGGCCGCCGAGGCAGCGCCATCGACATCATAATCGCCGAAAATGGCGACGGTCTCCCCGGCTCTGATCGCCGCCGCCAACCGCGCTGCGGCCGCGTCCATGTCGGCAAGGCAGGACGGGTCCGGCAGCAGCCGGCGCAGAGTGGGATCAAGATAGGCTGTCGCCTCGTCGAGCCCAACGCCCCGCCCGGCGAGCACCCGCGCCAGGAGATCGGACAGGCCGTGAGCCTGAGAGATGGCGAGCGCGCGCGCCTGGCCCGCCGCATCGAGCCGTGCGCGCCACGGGCGGCCGAGCGCAGAACGCAAAACGCCGAGGAAAGGCTTATTCGGTGCAAAAGGCAGAGGTTGGCTCACGCCTCAATCTAACAGAGGCCTCGCGGTGAATCAGCGATTCGAAGCCGTCGTCAACAGGCGGCGAACATCATGGAGCCGCGGCGATGACGGCTCCTCGCAGAGAGATTTCAAGCGTGCGAATGTGCTTCGGTGTGATGCTTGGCGAAATTTCACGAACTCTTTCAAAGGACAAACAAAATTCTTTCACACGTGCGATTGGCCGCCGTTTTGCCGCGACGGGCGCCGGCACCAAAAAATCGGACCTTTCAGCTTGGTTTTCCCGGCATTTCGTTGCACCGACGCAACAAGCGCGCCCGATCTCTCTTGGAACCGGAGAGAAGCCGTAGTTTCCGCAACGGCGCCGCGCTAGCTTAAAAAATCGCCCAGCCGAATGATCGGCAAGCCTCTGGAAAGTTTTCCGGATTTATCATTTCGCGAGACCTTTGCGCCACAGGCGCGCGGGAAAAGCATCGATGAACAAGGCCGATGACCAGCCACAAGCGCCACGCCCTGAAAAAGCCTCAGAGCGGGTGCGGCTTGCCGAGGCGCTGCGGGACAATCTGCGGCGCCGCAAGGCGCAGACGCGCGCACGCGCCGCGACGGCCGAAGCGACGGTGAATTCAGGGCCGAAGCCGCCGGCTGAGGCTTGAGAGGGGGGCTGATGGATCGCATCCGGATCGTGGGCGGACACGCGCTTGAGGGGACGATCGCGATTTCCGGCGCCAAAAATGCCGCCCTGCCGCTGATGATCGCGTCGATGCTGACGCGCGAAACGCTGACGCTCGAAAATATCCCGCGCGTCGCCGACGTCGGCATGTTGCTGCAGATTCTGAGCCATCACGGCATCGACTATAGCGTTGACGGCCGCCGTCCGGGCGATGAGCCGCACGCCAGCCGCACGCTGCATCTCACCGCGCATGATATCGTCGATACGACGGCGCCCTATGATCTCGTCGCCAAGATGCGTGCAAGCTTTTGGGTCATCGCGCCGCTCGTCGCGCGGATGGGCGAGGCGCGCGTCTCGCTTCCCGGCGGCTGCGCCATCGGCACGAGGCCGGTCGATCTGCTCATCATGGTGCTGGAAAAGCTCGGCGCCGAGATCGAGATCGAATCCGGCTATGTTCGTGCCACCGCCAAGCACGGCCTCGTCGGCGCGGAAATCCATTTTCCGAAAGTCACGGTCGGCGGCACCCATACCGCCTTGATGGCGGCGTCGCTGGCCAAGGGCCATACGCTCATCACCAATGCCGCCTGCGAGCCGGAAGTCGCGGACGTTGCCGCCTGCCTCGTCAAAATGGGCGCCAAAATCAAGGGCATCGGCCAATCGACGATGGAGATCGAGGGGGTCGGCGCGCTGTCGGGCGCATCGCATTCCGTCGTGCCGGACCGGATCGAGGCCGGCACTTATGCCATCGCGGTTGCCATGGCCGGCGGCGATGTGCTGCTCGAACGCGCCTCGCCCGATCATCTCAGTGCGGCGCTCGACGTCCTCAGCCAGGCCGGTGCCGCGATCACCGTCAACAATCGCGGCATCCGGGTGCGCCGCAATGGCGCCGGGATTGCGCCGGTCGATGTCGAAACCGCCCCCTTCCCCGGCTTTCCGACCGACTTGCAGGCGCAGTTCATGGCGCTGATGACGAAAGCCAAGGGCGATTCGCGCATTACCGAGACGATCTTCGAAAATCGCTTCATGCACGTGCAGGAGCTTGCCCGGCTCGGCGCTCAAATCCGGCTCGATGGCGATGTGGCCTATGTGAAAGGCGTGAAAGAATTGCAGGGCGCGCCGGTCATGGCAACGGATTTGCGCGCTTCCGTTTCGCTCGTCATTGCGGCGCTGGCGGCGCGCGGCGAGACGCTCGTCAATCGTGTCTATCATCTCGACCGCGGCTTCGAACGGCTGGAGCAGAAGCTCGGCCGCTGCGGCGCGGTCGTCGAGCGCATCGCGGGGTCGAACTAAGCAATGCTACGGCCTTGATCTTCGCGATCCGGGCCCTCACATGCCCTCCAGCGCCCTGAAGGAGGAATTGTGCCATGACGGCCCCGCTGCGTCTGATCGCCTTGGATGGCGAAGACCTCGCGATCATGTCCGCGCATCTGCAGGATTCGCTCGTCACCGTCGGTGACATGACCTATCTGCCGCGCTCCAAGCGTTTCGCGGCGGTCGCCGCCCGCTTCGACTGGATCGCTGAAGCCGAGGGCAAGAAGGAGCGTTGCGAGACCGGCTTCCATTTCGAGCGCGTGCTGAAAGTTACGCGCACCGGCTTTTCGCAACAGAACCCGGCGCAGAGGCTGATGCTGCTCAGCGTCACGTTCAAGGAGACGGACGGGCCGGCCGGACAAGTCACCCTCACCTTTTCGGGCGGCGCCGCGATACGGCTCGACGTCGAATGCCTTGAAGCCCAAGTGCAAGACCTCGGCCGGCGCTGGACCTGCACGGCCTGCCCGAATCACGACCTCGACGAAGTGCAGGAGAAGCAGGCGAGTTAGCGCCGGTATTTTCCCGCCGCGTTGGATTATCCAGACCGCTTCGCACTTTTCGGTCCGATCGTGACAGTTTCCGCCAGCGCATCGGATTC
>NZ_CANSHK010000048.1:0-19785 GCF_947646745.1 uncultured Methylovirgula sp.
GACGAGCGAGGCAACAAAAGCAATGGCGAAGAGCCCGACGCCGATCTCGCGCCACAGGGGGCCCAGTTCGAGCCAGAGGCCGGCAAAAGCCAGCGCAACGAAAAGACCGACGACAATGAGCGGCGGCACCAGAGCGCGCCACAAGGCCTCCCAGAAAAGGACCGCGCGGGCACGCAGGACCAGCCGGTCAAGCTGGCGCATCGGCGTCTCGGTCGATTTATCGTTCTTCTGTTCGGCCAATGAAGGCTCCGGATTGGCCCCGTCTCGCACAGATAGGCCGCAATTGGGTCCGCGGAAGGGCGATTATCGGAGCCAGGGCGGCAATTTGTCGAGCCCGATCAATTGCTCATAGGTCTCGCGCGGGCGCACCACGGCATAATTGGCGCCGTTGACCAGAATCTCGGGCACCAGCAGCCGCGAATTATAGGTTCCGGCCTGGACCGCGCCATAGGCCCCGGCCGAGAGCACCGCGAGCAGGTCGCCGGCGCGCGGCTCCGGCATCGCCCGATCGAGGGCCAGGAAATCGCCGGTCTCGCAGACCGGCCCGACGACATCGGCGATGATCTGCGGCGCGCCGGCCACCGGCTGCACCGGGATGATCTCGTGATGCGCGTCGTAAAGCGTCGGCCGGATCAGATCGTTCATGCCGGCATCGACAATGACGAAGGTTTTCGCCTCGGCCTTTTTCACATAGAGCACGCGGGTGACGAGAATGCCGGCATTGCCGGCGATGAGCCGCCCCGGTTCGAAGATCAATGGCCGGCCGAAGCTGCCGAAATGGCGGCGCACGATCTTGGCATAGAGATCGGGATGGAAGGCATCGCCCGTGTCCGTCGGCCGGTAAGGAATGCCGAGGCCGCCGCCGAGGTCGATATGGTCGATCGCGTGACCGTCTTCTTCGAGCACGCGCAAAAATTCCGCGATCAGCGCGAAGGCATTGTCGAACGGCTCGAGGTCGGTGATCTGCGAGCCGATGTGAATGTCGATCCCGGTGACCTTGATCCCGGGCAGCGCCGCGGCACGCCGGTAGACATCGCGGGCACGGTTCAGCGGAATGCCGAACTTGTTCTCCGCCTTGCCGGTCGAAATCTTCGCATGGGTGCGGGCATCGACATCCGGATTGACGCGCAGCGCGATCCGCGCCATGCGGCCGCGCGCCGCGGCGATGGCGGAAATCGCCGCAAGTTCCGGTTCGGATTCGACGTTGAAGCAGAAAATATCTTCGTCGAGCGCATAGCCGATCTCGGCCACCGTCTTGCCGACGCCGGAGAAAGTGATCTTAGCGGCTTCGACGCCGGCGGCGCGGGCGCGGCGCAATTCGCCTTCCGAGACGACGTCCATGCCGGCGCCGAGCCGGCCCAGCGTCGTCAGCACCGCCTGGTTCGAATTGGCCTTCACCGCATAGCAGACGGCGACCGGCAGATCGCCGAACGAGCGCTTGAAGACATCATAATGGCGGCTGAGCGTCGCGGTCGAATAGCAATAAAACGGCGTTCCGACCTCTGCCGCCAGACGATCGATTGCAACTCCCTCGGCGTGCAGGACGCCGCCCTTCAGCGCGAAATGATGCATGCGCCGATCATTTCACCAATGGGTCGAGGAGAAAGCTCTTGTCGGTCACGGCGGCGGAGGTGCCGGCCGGCTTGACGGGCACATGGCCCGGCTGGGCGGGATCACCGGCCATCGGATTGATGGTCTGGACCTGCATCGGCACGGTCTGGCCGACGGGAACGTCGGGCGGCGGTTCGGGATCGCCGCGCCGGCCGCAACCGCTGAGGGCCAAGGCAAAAAAGGCGAGGCCCAAAAGGCCGCATCTGCCGCAGAAAGATCGATTCACGCCAAAGCTCCGATAGGCCTAGGCCTTATAGACGAAGGCTTTGGCAAAACGAAGCCACGCACGGGCGCATTGCTTAATCCTTCATGGTTTTCAGCCGTTCGAGCCAGGCTTGTGCCTGCGCGGTCACATTGGCCGGCGCCGTGCCGCCAAAGCTCGTGCGGCTCGCGACGGAATTTTCGACGCCGAGCACAGCGAAAACCGTCTCGCCGAGCCGGGGCTCGATCGATTGCAGATCAGCGAGGCTCAAGGCCTCAAGGCCGATGCCGCGCTCGGCCGCCAAGGCCACCAGCCGCCCGGTGACGTGGTGCGCCTCGCGGAACGGCAGTCCGAGTTGGCGCACCAGATAATCGGCGAGGTCGGTCGCCGTCGCATAGCCGGCGCCCGCCGCCGCCTTCATCCGCGCGAGATCCGGCACGAAATCGCCGACCATGCCTGTCATCGCGGCAAGGCACAGCGACAAGGTCTGCAGCGCGTCGAACGTGCCCTCCTTGTCCTCCTGCATGTCCTTGGAATAGGCGAGCGGCAGCCCCTTGAGCACGACGAGCAGGCCGCTGAGCGCGCCGATGACGCGGCCCGACTTGCCGCGGACGAGTTCGGCCGCATCGGGATTGCGTTTCTGCGGCATGATCGAGGAGCCGGTCGAGAATTTGTCGGAGAGGCGCAGGAAGCCGAATTGCGGCGTCGTCCAGAGGACGATCTCCTCGGCGAAACGCGACAGATGCACGGCGCAGAGCGCCGCCGCCGACAGCGTCTCGATCACGAAATCGCGATCCGACACGCTGTCGAGCGAATTGGCCGTCGGCCGGTCGAAGCCGAGCGCCTTGGCCGTCGCGAAGCGATCGATCGGGAAGGACGTGCCGGCCAGCGCCGCGGCGCCGAGCGGGCTTTCGTTGAGCCTCGCGCGCGCATCGCGGAACCGGCCCCGGTCGCGCGACAGCATTTCGACATAAGCGAGCAGATGATGACCGAAGGTCACCGGCTGCGCCGATTGCAAATGCGTGAAGCCCGGCATCACGGCCCCGGCGTAAGTCAGCGCCTTCTCGGCGAGCGCAAGCTGCAAGGCGGTAATCTGGCCGTCGAGCGTGTCGATCGTTGCCCGGACATAGAGGCGGAAATCGACCGCAACCTGATCGTTGCGCGAGCGCGCCGTATGCAGCCGCCCGGCCGCGGCGCCGATCAGCTCGGCCAGCCGCGACTCGATATTCATATGGATGTCTTCGAGCTTGCGGGAATAGGCGAATTCGCCCTTCTCGATTTCGCCACGGATGCGCCCTAAAGCCTCGGCGATGGCGGCGGCATCGGCCTTCGAAAGGATGCCGGTTTCGCCCAGCATTGCGACATGGGCGAGTGAACCTGCTATGTCCTGTGCCGCGAGCTTCTGGTCGAAATCAATCGAAGCATTGATTTCCTCCATGATCGCGTCGGGGCTGTCGGCAAATCGGCCGCCCCACATCTTGTTGCTCATTGGTTCCGCTTTCAAAGATCAGGCATGTCAGATCAAGATTCACCGAAGCGCGGCTTGCCGTCCCCCGCCATATCGATCATCGTCCTCGGCCTCGTGCTGGCCTTCATATACGTGATGAAAGGATGGCACCACAACGAAGCGGCAACCGCCGATTCCTGCCCGGCCGCCCGGGCGCTGGCCCTAAAGCTTGCGCCGCTCGCCCGCGGCGAGGTGGCCGCGCTGGCGATCGCCAATCATCCGCAGCCCATGCCGCCGCTGACCTTCACCGACAAGGACGGCAAGCCCGTCACTCTGGCGAGCTTTCGCGGCCGCAACGTTCTCTTGAACCTCTGGGCGACCTGGTGCGTGCCTTGCCGCATGGAAATGCCATCGCTCGACCGGCTGCAAGGCGCCCGCGGCGGCGATGATTTCTCCGTCGTTGCGGTGAATATCGACACCGCCCGGCTCGACCGGCCCAAAGCCTTCCTCAAGGAGATCGGCGTCAAGAACTTGAGCTTCTATGCCGACAATACCGCCAATATTTTCGAGACTTTGAAGCAGGATGGCAAAGTGCTCGGCCTGCCGACGACGATCCTCGTCGCCAAGGACGGCTGCGACATCGCCACCATGGCCGGCCCGGCGAAATGGGATTCGGCCGACGCCCTCGCCCTCATCGGCGCCGAACAGGCGGCCGCTGCGGGCCAAGAGCCCAAGAGTTGAATGTCGCGCTGAATATTGCGCTGAACGTTGCCCCGCGCACGCACGCGTGCTACCCGCCGCCATGCTCGAAGGCCTGCCGCCGAATAATGCCGCATTTCTGATGCGGCTCGCCTGCCCCGACGCCCAGGCGGCGCAGCGCGTCGCCGACATCATCGTCGAGACCTTCGACCCGGCCGAGACGGCGGCGAGCGCCTTCGAGGAGGCGAGCGAGCGGCCGGAGAGCGAGCGGCCGTGGATGGTCGAAGTCTATTTCGGCAGCGCGCCGGACGAGGCGCAGATCCGCGAGCTCGTCGCGCTTGCTGCCGGAGCCGACCTCGCCGCGCAGGCGCATTTCGGCCGCGTCGAAAAGGTGGATTGGGTGGCGGCTTCGTTGGCCGGCCTCGTGCCGGTGCGGGCAGGGCGCTTTCTCGTCCATGGCGAGCACGACCGCGCCGCGGTCGGCGCCAGCGACCGCGCGATCGAAATCGAGGCGGCGCTCGCCTTCGGCACCGGGCACCACGGCACGACGCGCGGCTGTCTCACCTTCATCGATGCCATTGCCAAGCGGCGGCGCCCGGAAAAAATCCTCGACGTCGGCACCGGTACCGGCGTGCTCGCGATCGCCGCGGCCAAAGCCTTTCATCGCCGCATTGCCGCCGGCGACATCGATGCGGTGGCAGTCGAAACCGCCAAGGCGAACGCCAAGCACAACGGGGTCGGCAATTTCGTCCATGTCGTGCAGGCCCGCGGCCTCGATCATCCGGCGCTGCGCGGCCGCTACGATCTCATCACCGCCAACATCCTGGCGGCGCCTTTGCGCAGGCTTGCGCCGCCCCTGGCCAAGGCACTGCGGCCCGGCGGCGACCTGGTTCTCTCCGGCCTTCTCGGCCATGACGTGCCCGGCATCTTGAGCGCCTATGGCACACAACATCTGCGGCTCGTCGCGCGGCTTGACATCGACGGCTGGGCGACGCTTTTGATGCGCCGCTAACAGGACAATAAAAATGGGTTCGGATGCGATTGTCATCGTCGGCGCCGGTCACGGCGGCGTGCAGCTTGCAGCCTCGCTGCGCGAGGAAGGCTACGGGGAAAAGCTCGTGCTTCTCGGTGATGAAAAGGACCTGCCCTATCAGCGCCCGCCGCTCTCCAAGGCCTATCTGAAACGCGCCACGCCCGAAGACGGGGTGCTGCTGCGCGGGCCAGATTTCTATCCGCAGAACAAGATCGATCTTCTGCTCGGCGAGCGCGCCACCGAGATCGATCGCGCCGCGCGGCGGCTGCATCTCAAGTCGGGCCAGGTACTCGACTATTCGAAGCTCATCCTGGCGACGGGCGGCGTGCAGCGGCGCCTGCCGATCGAAGGCGCGCATATCGATGGCGTCTTCTCGCTGCGCACGATGGAAGAAGCGCGCGCGCTGCGCGATAAGCTCGAGACCTCGCAGAACATCATCGTCATCGGCGCCGGCTTTATCGGTCTCGAATTCGCCGCGACCGCGGCCTCGCAAGGCCGCACGGTCGATCTCTTCGAATTGGCCGACCGGCCGATGGCGCGCGCGGTGACGCCGCAGACCTCCGCCTTTTTCGCCGAAGCGCACAAGGCCTTTGGCGTGAACCTGCATTTCCGCCAGAGCATCAATGCCATCAAAGGCGACGGCGGCAAGGTGACGTCGGTCGTCCTCAACGACGGCACCGCCATGGCCGCCGACATGGTGCTGATCGGCATCGGCCTCGTGCCGAGCGACGAGCTCGCCCGCGCCGCGGGCCTCGACGCGCCAAACGGCATCAAGGTCGACGAAAGACTGATGACCTCGGACGAAAACATCTTTGCGATCGGCGACACGGTCTATCACTACAATACGCATCGGGGCGCGGAGATGCGGCTTGAATCGGTGCAAAACGCAACCGACCAGGCGCGTACGCTCGCCAAGCTTCTCGTCGGCAAGCCGGCGAATTACGATCATGTGCCATGGTTCTGGAGCGACCAGGGCGATCTCAAATTGCAGATTGCCGGCTTCCTCGACGAAAGCGACCAGATCATCCTGCGCGGCTCCTACGAACAGCGCGCCTATTCGCTTTTCGGCTTCAAGAACGGGGCGTTGACCGGCGTCGAATCCATCAACAAGTCGGGCGATCACATGCTGGCGCGCCGGCTGCTCGGCGAACATCTTCCGGTGACGCCGGAATTCATCGCCGATCCGGAATCGGACCTGAAAAGCCTGGTGCGAGCAAGGCGGTGAGCGCGTCCGCTGCACGATTGTTCAGCGTGTGTCTAAGTTTGGATTTCGGGTTCGCCCCGTTCGCGACGGCAGCTTTGCGCTCATAAGCACCATTTCGAATGCCGCCTTCGATTTGCCAAAAGCAGACATTTCGCCGCGACAGGCCACTGGCGGATGTAGGCGTCCTCGTCCGGCGCAGTTTATCCGAGTTCGTCCAAGTTTTATTGGCTCGACGCGGTGGCGCGCTTTACCCTTCGCCAGATGCCGAACCCGAACTTCCCGGTCATCGCCATAGTATCCGGCCCCTGCATCAAATACGTGCCGCCGTCTTGATCCGAGTAACCGGCGATGGAATTCAGCGTCCATACTCCGTCGTCGGAGACAATCATGCCCGCATGCGACTGAGCGCCGTCCGGAGCTTCCGTGTGAAACTCGTATGTGCCATTGGGCGCGATTTCCCAGACCCATCGGCCTGGATTTATCGGCACTTCCCAGGTGCCGACCATCGCCGGATCGATTTTCCCGCCGGTGACGTTAGGGGGCAGGGGAAAAGGCGGGGATGTCCGCGAATCGTCGCCGGAGCAAGCCGTCATAAGAAGTCGGCAGTTATCGCCGTTACATCCGCCCAGCGTTTGAGTCCACGCTGCGACGCGCGTCGGCTCATCCTTTTGCGCGGTCAAATAGCCAGTGGACAATTGCGCGATACCGAAGCATGTCGCGGTGGCGGCCAGAAAATCGCACTGCCGGTTCCGGTTGTTCGCTGCGCACTTCGAGCCGGCGCGATTTTGGGCATCTTCCGAGGTCGCCTGGCTCGTCACGGCGCCGTATGCGCCTTTATCGAAGCCAAGAGCGAAACCCGCGAACTTACCCGACGCCTCCTGGCCCGTCTGGCCGACTGTGTCGCAGGCCCAGGCTTTCCCGCACCACGCTGGCTCCGCTCGCCCGGTTAGAGGGGGAGAGACCGAAGCAGCGACGATGGAAAAGAATATTGCGCGCGCGTGTTTCATGTTCGGTCATGACTGTTCCGCCGCCAAAGACGTAGCATCCGGCAGCGCCCACCAAAAAGCAAGGTGCTCTCGGCGTCTCGAAAAGATCGTCTCGCGACAGACGACATCATTCGACATATCGGCGACCCAGCGCCCATGTTGCTCATTGCAGGTCATCGCAACTACGCTCAAAAGCGGTCGTCGTGGGTGCACAAATGAAGAATTTCGAAACGGCGATTTTTTTCATTGTGGCGCTGATCGTTCTTTTCGAGCCGCGATAGCCGTGCAAATTTCGAGATTTCTGACAAAGCTAAGAGCCAAATCGATCAACGGCTTACGTAGTGCAGAAGGCCAATGAAATCTCTACTTCTCGCAGGAAGAGGGGACCGTTCGGTGCGCTGGGCTGAGCTGATGCAAATTAAAGAAGCGTCTGCACGCGCAAGCATTTCGCAATGCGAAAAGTTGCCCCTATTGACAAAAATCAATCGAAGCTCCGCAGTTTAATGTTTAGCCTTTAGTCAAGACTTATCGCAGGTGCCGGTGGGGGAAATATGGATCATCTGTCGCTGGAGTTTATCGGCAGGCAAAATATCGACCTGTTCGTGTCGCAACTTGAATTGGAGAGCGATGCGAGACTGCGATCGTCCTTGCAGCGGCGCTTAGTCGACGAGGCAAACCGTTTTGGGCGACTGTCGGAGCGCGTCGAGGTCATGGATCAATACATACGCCGCGCCGGGACGCGCATAATCGAGCAGAAGCGTTGCGTGGAAAAGCTGCAACGCGTTGGCGCCGATGTCGCTCTCGCGAAACAGGCACTGGCAAACTTCGAGGAACTTCATCAGGTTCTATTGGGCTGTCGCCAAACCGTGCTCGGAACGCACAATCCAGGACACGGATGACCGGCCGGCTTCTACGATTCAAGGCCGTTTAGGTCGTCAGTCACAAACACCCGATGTTGCGCACGGCCTGCTCGGGCACGCGATCCATATCCGTTTCGTCTGCGTTTTCTAGTTCTAAAATCTCTAGCATCACCCTCCCCGCCTTCCCACCAGGCGCCGCGAGCTATTGAGATCCGTTCAACTCGCCCGCGGAATAAATCCGGGCACGCCGGTATGGACCACAGTGTTGAAGCGGACGTTCGTTGTGATGCCCTCATGAATTTCCCGCATGGCGTCTTCAGGCAGAGCCGATATCTCAAAATTCTCTTCGATGTAGTGGCGTTTTGTCGAGGTCGTCAGGAAGGCGGTGCCACGTTGCACGGCCCAGGCCAGCGCAACTTGCGCCGGTGTCTTGTGAACGCGCCGGGCGATGTTCGTGATGACAGGATCATCCAGCATCCGCGGGCTCATGCCGTGTCCCAACGCGGCAAATGCCAGCAGCACAATCCCCTGCTCGCGACAAAATTCGAGCAGATCCCATTCGGGGAGATAGGGATGGGATTCGACTTGCACCACGCCGGGCTTGATCCGGGCGACCGCGACGACCTCGCGCAGCTTCTCCAAGCTCACATCTGACAAGCCGATCGCCTTGCAGCGACCTTCATCAACCAGGCGTTCGAGCGCCTGCCACGTCTCGATCAACGTCACGCCGCGATCATAGATGACCTCGCCATACTTATCCCTCGGGTCCTGCTCGTCGCCGGGCTGAAAGGCAAAAGGCGTGTGAATCAGATAGCAATCGACATAGTCGATTTGTAGGCGCTGGCAGCTGGCCTCAAAGGCGGGCTTGACCCGTTCCGGACGATGATTGCTATTCCACAGCTTGGTGGTGACAAAGACATCCTCGCGCCGAACCGCGCCCGTCTTGAATACGTCATGCATCGCATCGCCGACTGCCGCTTCATTGCCGTATCGTTCCGCGCAATCGAAATGTCGAAATCCGACTTCGAGCGCGGTCTTCGTCGCTTCCTTGGTCGCGACAGAATCCGGGATCAGAGTACCGAACCCGACGGCTGGAATCGCGCCGGATCCATGAGCGAGTGCAATCCTCCTATAGCGAAGCGTATCGGAGACTTCCATGCGTGTGCTCCTTGTCGAGGCCAACCGCAAAGACGAAAGCAGAGTACGATATTCCAGTGAAGATGTCGCTGACGGAATTTCTTTCGCTTGTGCCGAGTTTTCGAACCTGCCCTGTTGCGCGGGCGCCCCGCATGGTTTGCCGATCACCCATCAAGACGAACTCAAGGCCGACCTTCTGGCGTTCATTGGCGATTAGGTCGGCGAAGATTTGCCTGGGGTTCTCACCGCAGCGGAAATGGCGGACGGGCGCGCTGACATGGTCTTTGTCTCCCTGCAGTTTTGACAGGGTTCGTCCGTTTCTGCTCGCAACCCTTCGCTCAGATAACCACCGCGAAGCATTTCGGATAAATCGTGCGATTTTCGAAAAGGCGCCACCGGCGGCTATGCAACCAGCTCGCGGGCTGACGCCGCAATATCGACCACCAGCTTGCCACGGGCCGCGCCTGTCTTGATCGCGCGATAGGCGTCACACACCGTGTTCAACGTGAATCGCCGGTCGTCGAGGATGGGGACCAGCCGTCCGGCTTCGGTCAAGCGTCGGGCGGTGTCGAGGATCTCGCGATGATGACGGCGTCCCTCGCCGGAGAGCAGCGGCGGCAGGATGAACACACCGGAATAGGTCGCTTCCTTGAAGGAAAGCGGTGCGAGCACATGGCTCCCCCAGCCGAGGCAGCTCGCAACGTGCCCAAACCGGCGCACGGCCTGGAATGACGCATCGAGCGCGGGGCCGCCAACGGTGTCATAAACGCGATCAAAGCCACGCCCGCCCGTTAGGCGCAGCACATAGTCTGAGACAGGCTCGGTCCGGTCGATAAAGGTCGCGCCGAGGCGCTCGATAACGGCGCGGCTATGCGCCGATCCCGTCGCGAAGGCCTCCGCCCCGAAGGCGCGCACGAGCTGGACCGCGACGTGGCCGACGCCGCCGGCACCGCCCTGAACAAGGACGGTTTCGCCCGCGCCAATCGCCATGCGGTCGACCAGCCCCTCCCAGGCCGTGATGACCACTGAAGGCAGCGCCGCCGCGTTCTCCATCATAAGATTTGCCGGCTTGGGCGCCAAAAGATCCGCATCGACCGCGGCATATTCGGCAAGCGTTCCCTGCAAGCCGCCGACGCCGCCGGCCATGCCATAGACTTCATCACCGCGCCGGAAGCCGGTGACAGCCGGACCCACAGCTTCCACCGTGCCGGCAAGGTCAATCCCGAGGATCGCCGGCAAGGGATGGCGGGCATGCTCCGCCGCGCCGGCATGGATCTTCGTATCGAGCGGATTGACGCTGCTCGCGGCAATGCGCACCAGCACCTCGCCGGGTCCCGGCACCGGCACCGGAATAGCTGAAATCCGAAACGGTGCCCCGTAGGTCTCGAGGATCGCGGCTTTCATCATCTTCGTCATTGTGCTGTCTCCAGGAAGGCCATTTCCCGGACTATTGCCTTTTCGGCTTTGCATGGACATGAATGATATCGAACGAAGTCCATGCAGTTTCGTTTGGATGGCGAATGGAATGGAGCGATCTCAGAATCTTTCTCGCCATCGCTCGGGTGGGGACGCTCGGGGCCGCTGCGCGGCGCCTTGGTCTGAGCCAGCCGACCATGGGACGCCGTCTGCGGGCACTTGAGGCTGCAGTCGGTCATGCGTTGTTCCAGCGCACCGCCGACGGCTTTATCCTGACCGATGAGGGAAGCGTCGTCCTCGAACATGCAGAGCGGATGGAAGAAGAAGCGCTCGCCTTCGAGCGTCGCCTCGCCGGCGCAGACGCACAGCTCAAGGGCATGCTGCGGCTCTCCTGCTCCGACTGGTTCGGGACCTATATGCTGGCGCCGGTTCTGGCAGAGTTCAGTGCGCGTCATCCGAAAGTCTGCGTTGAGCTGCTGAGCGATGCCCGCCTCTACAGCCTGCCGCGACGCGAGGCCGACATTGCGTTTCGGATTAAAGCATTCGACGAGCCCGAGGTGATCTCACGCCGGCTGCTGCATGTTTCCTACGCGGTCTATTCGCGATCTGACGGCGCGATCACCGTGGCGGACGGGGGCGCGGGACTCCACCTGATCACAATGGACACGGCCTTCGCGGAAATGCCGGATGCGCTATGGCTAAAGCGGCTCCTCCCCGAAGCCGAGATTGCGATGCGCAGCAATAGCCGCGTGCTGCAGGCGGAGTTTTGTCGTCAAGGCATCGGATTAGCGGTTCTGCCGCAGCCCATCGGCGATCGGACCCCGGGCCTTGTGCGGGTCGATCTGGGGGAAAAGCCGCCCGGGCGTAACACTTATGTCGGCTATCATCGGGACTTGCGCCGGCTGTCGCGCATGCGCGCCTTGCTCGACCTCGTCATCGAGCGCTTGGCGAACTGATGATCTCCGCGACACAAAACGGGGCGGCTCGCGGCCATCGGCGGGCGCGTTGAACAGCGTCTCAACCCGCTTTCAGTTCACGCTGTTCGGAGACTTGATTGTGCAATAGCAATTCTTCCACCACGCTGGCGGGCTGCGGTCGGCTGAAGAGATAGCCTTGCACCTGCGCGCAGCCCTCCAAGCGGAGCAGATTCAACTGTTCGCTCGTCTCGACCCCCTCTGCCGTGGTTGTGATCCCCAAGCTTTTGCCGAGCGCGGTAATCGCCCGGACAATGGCCATCGAATCGTCCTGCAATTCCATTTCCTGCACAAAAGACTGGTCGATCTTGACCTTGTCGAACGGGAAGCTGCGTAAGTTGCTCAACGATGAGTAGCCGGTTCCGAAATCGTCCATGGAAATCCGCACACCGAAATTCCGTAGCTGATGCAAAGCTGAAAGGGCCGCCTCATGATCTTGAATAAGGACGGACTCGGTGATTTCCACCTCGAGGCGGCGCGGCGACAAGGCGGCCGTAGTGACGGCCTCAATGATCGATGACACGAGATCGCGGTTTTTAAATTGCGCCGGCGACAGATTGACGGCGAGATCAACCGCTTCCGACCATTGTGCCGCATCTTGGCAGGCTTTGCGCAAGACCCATTCGCCGAGCGGAACGATCAGCCCGGTTTCCTCGGCCAACGGTATGAAAGCGGCCGGAGGCATCATCCCGCGGATCGGATGATTCCACCGCACCAGCGCTTCGAAGCTGGTGATCTTGTTCGTTTTCAAATCATAGATCGGCTGATAGTAAACCTCGAACTCCTCGCGCAGCAGTGCGGCGCGAAGATCGAGCGTCAGGATGCGCCGCGCTTGGGCGCTGGCATCCATGCCCGGTTCAAAATAGCGACAGGTGCCGCGACCATCCGATTTGGCACGGTAGAGCGCCATATCGGCATTCTGAAGCAATTGATCCGCTTCCTTTCCATCCTGAGGCGCCATGGAAATGCCGATGCTGGCGCCGATGATGATCTTTTGCTCGTCAATCTCATAGGGCATGCCGACGATTTCGACGATGCGGCTCGCCATGGCGGAGACGTCGGTCGGCTGCAAGTTCTCCCCGGCGAGCAGAATCACGAATTCGTCGCCGCCCAATCGTGCGACGGTATCGCTTTTGCGGACACACATGCTCAGGCGGTCTGAAACTTCTTTCAAAACCTCATCGCCAACCGGATGGCCCAGCGTATCGTTGACGTCCTTGAAATGATCGAGATCGATGCAAAGAACTGCAATCTGCTGCTTGCGCGACAAACGCTGAAGCGCGAGTTCAAGCTGCTCGCTGAAATGGCGCCGGTTCGGCAGATTGGTCAGCGAATCGTGGCGGGCCATGTGCTCGATTTTCTTTTGCGCCTCGCGCCAATCGGAAATATCCTCGACCGTCGAGACCCAGCCCCCGTCACGCATCGGTTCATCGACGACGTGGTAGGTCCGGTCCGCAGCGCCGTGCCAAATGAAACTATTGGATTTGCCTGCGCGGATTTTGCTGATGAGATCCGCGAAGTAAATCTCCGGATCGCCCACAAAATCGCCCAGAACTTTTCGCTCCTTGAACACATCGAGCAAGTGCCGGTCCTTGAGCGACGCGGCCGACCTGCCGGTCATCTTGCAATAGCGCTCGTTGAACATGATGATGCGGCCGTCCGCATTGTGCATGCACAGGCCCTGCGACATGTTCTCGAGCGCCGTGTCGAGCCGAAGTTTTTGCTGCTGCAGCTTGGCTTTCAGGCGCGCGAAAAGGCCGATGGCCACGCCGCTCGCCAGGAGCCAAGCGAGGCCTGTCAAAATGCCGAAATGCCAGTTCTGCGGGTCCGAGACGAACCCATAAATCTGCGCCATGCCGCGCTCACGCATGAATTCGAAAAGCGCAGCCTATCCTTCGCCAGCTTAGAAATTGCTTTCGGAATTCAGTTAAAAGATGATCTCCCCGCTGGGGCGCGCCGAATGCCCGCTTCACAGCTAGGGCGGTGCAGTTTTTCTGGACTGGTTGACGAGAGCATCGGGCTCAAGGATATTCAACCAGATGATTGAATATCACAGCAGCGACCGCCTCGACGACGTTTTTCAGGCCCTCTCCAACCCGGCACGGCGCGAGATCGTCAGCCTGCTTGCGGTCCGGCCCTATAATATCGGCGAGCTTGCGCCGCAGTTCGACATGTCGCTGGCGGCTGTCTCGAAACACGTCAAGCTGCTTGAGCGCGCCGGGATCGTCGAACGCGAAATCCGCGGCCGGACGCATATTTGCCGACTCAAAGCCGAGGCGTTGAACGAAGCCTATTCGTGGCTTGGCGGCTATGAAAAATTCTGGCGCGCGCGCCTTGATGCGCTCACTCAGATTCTCGAAAATCCCAGAAGAGGCGGCGCTGGATGAAGAACGTCTCGATCGCGATGGTGCGGAAAATCCAGGCGCCGATCCAAGCTGTTTATGCGGCTTGGACGGAGCCGCGACTGATCGCAAAGTGGCTGGCTCCGGGCGACGATGCCGTCACCAGCGTCACGACCGATCTGCGGCGGGGCGGGCGCTATCGGATCGAAGGCCAGCATGTCGAGGGGCGGGCCTATTCGATCAGCGGAACCTATCTGGAGCTATCGCCCGATCGGCGCATCGCCATGTCGTGGACCTATGACGGTCCGGTTTCAGCCTTGAAGGGCGATACCTCGACACTGATTGCAGAGTTTCGCGCGCTCGATGCACATTCAACGGAACTGACCCTGACGCACGAAAAGCATCAGGATCGCGAAGCGGCCGAGATCACCCGGGTGAGTTGGAATTCCTGCATCACCAAGCTCGAGGGCGTCGCCGAGACGCAATGCCGAGACGCCGGCGTCGATCAGCCGGTGCGGGATTTCTTCTCGGACGGGCAGCGGCAGATACAAGAGCGGCGCAACACGCGCCAGCTTGCGGATCGGCTCGAAGCCATCCTGGTTCACGACACGCTCGGCGCCGCCGATGCCGCCTTCATCGTCCGCCAGAACATGGTCTTCGTGGCGACCTCCGACACGTATGGTCAGGCAAACTGTTCTTACAAAGGCGGCCGGCGCGGCTTTGTCAGCATTATTGACGACAAGACGATTGCCTTTCCCGATTATGACGGCAATGGCATGCATTTGTCGCTCGGCAATATCCATGAAACCGGCAAGGTCGGCCTTCTGTTCATCGATTTTGAGCGCCAAGCGCGGTTGCGGATTCTGGGTCGCGCCTCTGCCGTCGAGAACGATCCTCTGCTCGCGCACTATCCCGGCGCGCGCTCCATCACCCGGGTGACGATCGAATCCGTCTTCTCCAATTGCCCGCGCTATGTGCACAAGATGAAGCTGGTTGAAGAATCGAGCTTCGTTCCCGCTGAAGATGCCGAAGCGCCGGCGCCGGGCTGGAAGAAATTGAATGCCGTCGCGGACGTGCTGCCTGAAGAGGACAAGCGCCTTGCCGGAACCGACACGGATCTCAATAAGACGCTGAACCGCGACTGAGCGGAATAAGCAGTCCCAAAATCAAGGCCGCGGCAGACAGACATAAGCCGCATGTGGCGGCGCATCGGCCTTGATCGGCATCTTCGCAGCGTCTGCTTGGCAGCTTTCAAGCTTCGGGTAGGTGACCGAGCTTGCCGGATTGCAGGCATTCATCTGCGGATGCCCGATCAGGGATGTGCAAAAGAAAATCACGTAGATCATGAGCCGCTCCTGTCGATCCTGCCGTGCTGCCGGATCGCTCTTTGGATTTGCAGCAGGCGAAAAGTCGGCTGCGCTCCCGCCCAAAACCGGCGCCGCCCCGTTCACCCGGCAACATCGTCTCACCTCCATTGCGTCAGAGATCTCATAGCATTGAGCGCGCCTGGGGGCACGCAGGCGAGGCGAGCGCCGAAGTCCGCCATGCAAACGAGGCCCGCACGCCGGCAACCTCGCCCTTAAAGAAGACTATGGCTCTGCGTTCATATCGAAGCTAAGCTCAGACAATCGAGGGTTCGCAGAAAACCCCGGCAAGCCGGCGCTTCGGGAAAGCGTAAGCTCCCGCATGATGCCGGCGTGGAGGGACGCATGGAGCTGGAACGCACGGTCGGACTGAGAGCGGATGGGTCGGTCTACTTGCCGGAGCGATCCGCGGCCATAGGATCCATTCTGCTCAAGCTTGCGGCAATGGGCATCCGCATTCCGGACGATAATGGCGACGGCGAGTTGCTTCACCTGGCGAGTGATCTCTTCGCACGTTACCGCGAACAGACCCGGCTGCTTTCGCACCATCTTTGCCCCGCCGATGCGCGCATTCAACGTTATATCGACAAACTTCTGGCGGAGGTTGCGGCGACCGCGCCGGTGCGTCTGCCCGCGGAAACTTTTATTCTGGATCAATATGGCCTCGCACGCGAATTGTCGCTGCCGGTCGATGCGGATGCCTGGCACAACGAGCTCGTGTCGAGCTACCGGCTCGACAATGGCGTGCTGCACAATCCGGTCAGCGACCGCCGCACCACGCAAGGCGTCTTTCATGTCGCCGAAGGCGGCCTTCCGATCCCCGCAGATAAAACCCGCGTTCCGCTCGCCACTTATGTTCGCCTGCTCGAGGAAGCGCTGCGGCCTCCACGCGAACTCCTGCGCCTGCCGTTCACTGCGAACTGGCCCGAGCCGGTCGAGACCATGGTCTCGCTGTTGCTGCGGCCGCTCGTTTGCCCGGCCGTGCCCGAGATCGCGCCCGAAAAGCGCACCGAGATCCGCTTCTTCGTTCCCGGCGGACTCGTCTCGAACCTCGATTTCGTCGAGAGCATCTTCGGCAATGCCGGCGATCCCTATCTTCCCGGCAACGATGCCGCGCTCGATGTCGACGGATGGACCGGTCACAGCGGCTGCGTGATCCTGGCGCCGCATCTGACGCGACTGAAGAAGAAGGATCTTGGCCTTCCCCGCACGAGCGATGCGACGGCGGCCCAGCGCGCCGCGGGCATGTGCTGGAGCGATGAAAACGAGATCTACAACGAGGGTCGGCCATTCAAGATCACCTCGCGCGACATGGACGGCGTGATGGTCACGATCCTCGCCGACAATTATTTCGGCTATTGCAAGAAGGAGGTGAAGACGCAGATCGGCTTCAGCGCCAACCTGTTTGGCGGCGCCGAAGAAGAACATGCCGGCGGCGCCTTGGCCTTTGCGACCTTCAGCCTGGGCGACCGGTTCGTCCCCGATCTCATGCGGCTGGTGAGCCCCGAGCCGCACCGGCTCAAGGAAGTGCTCGCGCTCCTGGGCGAGCGGGCACAGCGCCATCCGTCCGGCTACGCCACCGATGTGATCTATCCCGAAATCCATTACATGCCGGAAGATATGGAGATCGATATTCATCGCCAGGACATTACCTGGACGATGCATGGCGAGACGCAGCACCTGAAGCTGCTGCCCGGCCGAATCTACATTCATCCGAGCGGTTACAAGGTCCGCATGGCCAAATATGGCGGCGCGCCGAGTTGGCGGCTGATCGGCACGCTGCCCGAAGGCACGTTTTGTCACAAGCCTTGCACGGTCTCGGGCGGCGGCAAGTCGGAGATCAGCAAAAGCCTCGTGGACGCCGTATTGCCCGGGTCGTTTCATGTGCGCGACTTCGAAGAGGACATGGCGCTGGTCCAGCAAATCTTCGACCGCGACTATCGGGACGCCCGCCGGCCGGACCTGCGCGAGGCCAATGGCGGCGGTCCATCGCGGCCGATCCTGTCGGCCGAGCGTTCCCTCGGCTCGGTGATCAAGCTTCTCACGCCGAATCCGACGGAGTTCACGCCCCAGTACAACGCCTGGCTCGAGAGCATTCCGAACCACGTGCGCGCGCTGGTCTTCGTCATCAAACGCTTCTATTGCCCCGAATGGGGTAAGGATTGGCGCCAGCACTTCAGCGTGGACATCATCAATGGTGCCCCCGGGCATGAACTGAAGTACGGCGGCCGCAAGCTTGTCGCCAATTATCTGCGGATCGGCCGTCAAGAGAATGGTGCCTGGCGCACCTATAAGCTGCGGCAAGATTTCGTCGCGGCCGACAAGGTCCAGATGGAGGATGACATCACCGCCACGGTGGTGGTCTCGACGCAGCGCCTCGTCGGGCTGCCGCGCGAATATTATCTCGGTCATCCGAGCCTCAAACTGGCGCAGAACTGCGAATTCAGGCTCTTCCAGCGGCCCGACGACGCCGTTCATCCCGGCCTCGACCGGCAGACCGAGGAAGATATGGCGAACCCGGGGCTCTTCTGCTCGAACTTCCAACCGCTCACCCGCACCGACGCAAAGCGCATCGTCGAGGACGTCGCGGTGCAAGACGGTTTCACCCGACCGATGCGCGAACATGTGGCGCGCAACGCCGCCCGCACCGACGACGGCTATTCGATTTGCTCGGCCGAGCCGAGGATCATCGGCGGCAAGCCGACCAAGAACCCGCGCTACCTGCAGCTGCGGCCGGACTTGGCGCGGCCGCGCGACCGCTACGTCGCGGACATGGGCGCGCGGCTCTATCGCCGCCTGCCGCTCGATACACCGGTGCTGTTTCCGGTGATCGCGGTGCTCTCGGGCCGGCGCAACAACCGGCCGGAGGAAGGCATTCGCGCGCTTTGCGTCTACGGCCCCATCCATTACCAGGAATTGCCTGAGCTATTCATGGATTATGTGTGCTCGGTGACAGGCACCTCGCCCAGCACCACGGGTGCGGGGTCCGAGGGCGCGCTCACCAAAGGTCCGTTCAACGCCATCCAGACGACGGCCGATCTTAACAACGCGCTCGTCTCGATGCTGCTCACCGGCTATGGCGGCTTCAGCTCTGCCGCCGGCTTTATCGGTCCGCATTTCCGTGTGGACCACGACATCAGCCTGCTGATCCCGGAAATCTGGTGCCGCCTGTTTCCGCACGAGCGCGACCCGGAGCGGCTGATCGAGGCCGGCCATCTTGAGAAGCTCACAGACTATCGTTTCGAGGGAAAGCAAGTGCTGGCGAGCCGCCTCGGCTATCGCATCACGGCCAAGTTCGTGCACACTTATTTCGGGCGCGTCTTCGACAACCCGACCGTCGTCTTCACGGATGAGATCCTCAAGCCAGAACTTCAGGATCCGGCAGTATTCGCCGACGGCGTCAACAATATCGTCGAGGCGCAGCAGCGTGTCGCCGAAGGCTATTTCACCGACGGCACGATCGACGACGCCTGCCCGCCGCTCAAGGCGCTGCTCCACATCATGGCGCGCGGCAGCTACGAGGGGAAGACCGCGAACGATCCGGAGATCCGGGCGCTTTTCACCCGCGAGGCGCTGCTCGCGAGCGATTGGTATCGCGAGCGCCTGACGATGAAGCAGCAGCGCGATGTCGCGCTTTGGGCGCGCCATACCAGAAACCTGAGGGAGTTTTTGGCGCGCGCCGGTCACCAGGACGAGGCTAACCGGCTCGGTATCGCCGATCGGTTGGAACGCGCCCGCGCCGAACTCGAGCGGGTGAGCGCGCCAGACTATCTGGCGACGCTCGCCGGTACGATCGGCGCCGACCCCATTCATCGGCCATCGCTTGCAGTCGCTGGCGCCGAATTTGAAATCGAGGACCGCCAGATGTCCTACGCCGGAGAGCGCGCTGCGGGGTGATATAACGCGTCACGGGTCGGACGGCGCGGCGATCGCGCGTACGGCTTCTCGAAACCTCGCCGGGTTCAGGATCCCTAAGGTCCCAACAAAAGGGCGGCCTCTCTAAGCAGGGAGGAATGTGCTTAGAGAGGCCGTTCGAGTCAGGAGGAATGCCCACGCTCAAGCGGACAAATATACTTTAGATTTTCTAAGCCGATCCCGCGTTGATTTGAGTCAAGGGAAGCCCGCCTCGCGTCATCGAGAATATGATACTGGGCGTTCGTTTTCAGGAAAGACGGCGGCATGGAAAGTGAGACCTTTCGGCAATGGCTGGCTGAGCGCGGATGTCGGTTTGCGGCGGGCAAAGATTCTATCGGCGCTCATGGCCATGCCTATGTGACGGTTCATCTCGGCGATCGACAAGCTGTCCTCCCGGAAATCGGGACGAAGAAAGCTCTCGATGAAAGGACGGTTCGCCGGATCGTCGACGAACTTGGCCTTAATTGGAATGATCTTCCGGGCCCGTCATCCCGCGCGTAGCCCGATTAAGTGCCAATTCTTGTCAGCATCGGATCGGCACAGATAGCGACCTGCGTTCGGTTTTGGACCTTCAGCTTCTTCATGATGCGATGGA
>NZ_CANSHK010000049.1:0-19260 GCF_947646745.1 uncultured Methylovirgula sp.
TGCGCCTCGGCCTCGAACAGGCGACCGGCGCGGTGATCACCGCCGTCGAACAGGGCGGTCCCGCCGACGAGGCGGGCCTCCTCACCGGGGACATCATCCTCGCCGTGTCGGGTACGCCGGTGACGGGCGTCGACGACCTCGTGCGCCTCCTCGATGCCGACAAGATCGGCTCGACCGTGCCGCTCGACGTGCTGCGCCGCTCGGACAAACGTCGCTATTGGGTGGCGCTCAGGGAACGGTAATCTAAAGGAGCGCTTCGGCGCCCCTTTTTCCAACCTGAATGCTCTTTCACCGTTGCCTGAGCAATTTGCTTGCGCTTGGAACAAAAACAGAACATAATCTCGGCATCGAGGGGGTAAGCCGATATCGCAGGCCGAAAAGCTCGTCGCCGATCTGATCGAAAATATAAGCGAAGTCGAACGCACGGAGCATGTCGGCCGCCACAATCGGCTATTCTCGGAACGCAGCAAAATATTAGACGCGATTGACGCCGAGCCGGATGGGCCCGGCGCGCTTTACCAACTTCTATCGCATCGCGATGCGAAAGTCCGGGACACGGTCGCACATCTCTTTCTGTTCCGCGGTCAGCATAGGCAGGAGAGCCTGGCCGTCATGCAGGAACTCGCCGAACGTGACGACCCGTTGGGACAAGCTGCGCGCCGTTTTCTCGAAGACCGACTCTTCGACCGCAAACCGGAGCCATCGCCACCGCGCGAGCCGCCAAAGTTTCCGTTCGAGGCCATGCCTGCCGGCATCAGCAAGCAAATGGCGGAGGAACTTATAGCCGAGGCCGGTTTCGGCGAAGCGATTTGCGCCTTGCTGCGTCCAGCGATCAGATTATGGCCGGTGCCTCTATCCGCCGAACCGACAGCCTCGCGCCTCGGCGGCCTTCCCGTTGTGCCCGAGGATTTCGTATGGCCAGCATATAAGGAAGAGCCCTTCTGGTTTTTGGGCCAGATCAATTGTGCGGAACTGGGTGCGCGCGCCAAGGCATTCGGCTTGCCGCAGGTTGGGCTCTTATCTTTCTTTGGCGACGGCGACGACGTCAGCGGATGCTTTCCGGCGGGCGGGGGCAAAATCTATTATTTCGCCGACACGGGCGCACTTTCGCCGGCGCATTTGCCGCTCGAGGATTTCGAACCGCAGATTTCCTGCGGCTTGGCTTTCTTCGAGACATTCGAACTGCCACATTTTTACGAGCCGGCCATCGAGGCGCGCAATTTTTCCGAAATTCAGGAATCAGCTTATATCGATCTGCGGCTTAACATTGCGAGCCTGGGCAAACCCAATCATTGGGAAGGACGCACAGAAATCAGCAAGCTGATGAGCGGCTATGAAATCAGCAAGCTTTTTGGCTGGCCCGATCGAATACAAATTAATGAAGTGGAGATGCCGGGGCGCTGGGGCTCTAAACTTCTGCTTCAACTCGGCGAATATACAAACGGCGAGGAACTGCACGGCTGGGGCCCGGGCGGCCTCGTCTATTTCACGCTGGCACCGCACGATCTGAAAGCCCGGCGCTTCGAGCGCGCCGAGCTCTTGATGCAGGCGAGCTAAAGACTGTCCTCAAAATTCTCCACCGGCTCGCCGGCGCCTTCCCAGCCGAGCATGCCGCCGGGATAATGCGCGCGGATGTCGCTGCGCCCCGCCTGCTGCGCGAGCCCGAGCGCCGCAATCGAGCGGCGGCCGGAGCGGCAGGAGAAGACGATCCTTTTGCCCGGCGCGGCCGGCGGCAAGGCATCCGGATCGAAGCTTTGCAGCGGATTCAACGTCGAACCCGGAATGTGGCCGGCGGCATATTCGTGCGGCTCGCGCACGTCGACGAGAACGATCGAGCCATCGGCAAGCCCGGCTTTCAAATCCTTCAGGCTCACGTCTTCGACGATAATCTTTGCCGCTTCAGCCATCGTGATGATCCCGGCGCGTTTGCGCCCCACTGGCCCCAAGTCCACAAAACGAGAGGCGATGTTTACGATACGAAAACTATAGGCTCGGCATGTATGTCGAGCAAGCAAGCCGGCCCATCAATTTTGGCGCAACCGCGCAAAATTCAATGGCTTGACGCGAGGCAAAGCGTTTCGCAAAACGCCCGCTCCGAAGGAGCAGCATTTGCGCCGCCAATTTTATCTCCTCGACGTCTTCACCGACCGGCCGCTCGCCGGCAATCCGCTTGCTATCGTCATCGACAGCGACGGCCTCGACGCGGCGGCCATGCAAAAGATCGCTGCGGAATTCAACCTGTCCGAGACAGTCTTCGTCCTGCCGCCGCTCGACCCGGTCAATACGGCGCGGCTGCGCATTTTCACGCCCAAGGCCGAATTGCCCTTCGCCGGCCACCCGACGATCGGCGCCGCCGTTCTCATCGGTGAATTGCGCGCCGCGAGCTTGATGCGCGGACAGGACGTTCGCATCGTGCTTGAGGAACCTGGCGGCGCCGTGACCTGCCTCGCCCGCCACCGCCCCGGCAAGGCGCGGCAAGCCGAATTCGCGCTGCCGAAATTGCCGGCGCGCATTGGTGCAGCGCAGCCCAGCGAAAAAATCGCCGCGGCGCTCGGCCTCGCATCGGCCGATATCGGCTTCGGCCGGCATCAGCCGGCGATCTTTTCCGCCGGTACGCCCTTCACCTGCGTGCCGATCGCAAGTCTCGCGGCCCTCAACGCAGCGCGGCCGCAGCTCGATCGTTTCGCCGACGCCTTCGCCCCGCCGGAGGCGGCGCACGCTTATCTTTATGCGCGTGGTGCCAACGACGATTTCGAGGCGCGGATGTTCGCGCCGAGCCTCGGCGTCTTCGAAGACCCAGCGACCGGCTCGGCCGCCGCCGCCTTTGCCGGCGCACTGATGCAATTCGAGGCTGTTCCCGACGGCCATCATGCGCTGACGATCCTGCAAGGCGCGGCGCTCGGCCGGCCGAGCACGATCGTGCTTTCTCTCGATGTCGCAGAGGGCGCCCTGGCGACCGCGGCGATCGGCGGCGGCGCAGTCATCGTCGCCGATGGAAAGCTCGATCTGTGAGCCGCGCGCCGCGCATCGAAAAGGTGGCGGCGATCGACATTCGCCTGCGCCCAAACGCATGGGATTTCGCGGCCGGTCATGCAGCCGAGATCGACGCCAATTGGCAAAAGCGGGTTGAAGCCAACCCGCGGCTCTATAACGGCGAAGTGTTGCTGATGCGCGATATTGCGCGCGATGCGGCGCCGGGCGGCGCGCGGCTTCAAGGCACGTGCTTTGTTGCGGAATATAAGGCCTTTCAGGCATGGCACGACCTCGGCCGCCCGGGCGGTGTCAGCAATCTTTTCGCGCTGGCGGCGTTGCGCGCGGCAGACGGCGCTTATCTTCTCGGCGAAATGGCGGCATGGACGGCGAATGCGGGGCGCGTCTATTGTCCCGGCGGCACGCCGGATCTGAATGATCTTGACGGCGACGGGCTGGATCTTGAAGGCAGCGCGTTGCGCGAACTCGCGGAAGAAACCGGCCTCGCGGCACAGGATGTCGCGCCGTCGCCGGGGTGGAGCGTGGTCTTCGACGGCGCGCTGATCGCCTGCATGAAAGAGCTGCGTTCGCCTTTGCCGATCGCCGATCTCATCACGCGGGTCGCGGAGTTTCTGGCGCAGGAGAAAAATCCGGAATTCGCGCGGCTCGTGCCGGTCTTCGGCCCTGCCGACATCGACGCCTCTATGCCGGCCTTTATGCAGGCCTATCTGCGGCGCGCCTTCGGCACAGGCTGAAGCGTCGGACATTCAAATTGAATCGCTCGGCGCTTTTAGGTCTTATCCTCGCATCGGCTTTGCCCGAAAACCGCTTCGCACGTTTCGGTCCGATGCTCTAAGTGTGATAGCCGTGCCGCACCTCCGATTGGCGGATCAGGCTCAAGGCTTCGCCGTCATGGCCCGCGGCACAAGCCGCCGCGGCGCGCGAGAGTTCGTGCTCGATCTCCACATAGACGGAATCATTGACATTGCCGGTGCGGTGATCGGCGCCGACGACGGCCTGGTAACGGTCGAGCCGCTCGGTGCAGGGCGCGCCCGGCGGCAAAGAATCTTGCGCTTTGACGGCACCGACGACAGCCAACGTGATACCCAATGCCATTCGCCAAGCCCGCATGGCGCCCTCCGCGATTCTTCGCCCGGAAAGATAGCGCGATTTGGCCGCCGCCGGTCAAGCGCGACGCGGTTGACAAGAGCCGCGACACTTTTCATTTTGCGGGCTGGCGATGGGGTTCCGCCATGTAACCGCCCTCGGGGCTGATGACTCCTGCGAAAAAAACGTCTTCGCGACGGCAGGAGATTTATGCGCAGCGCGGTTCCGAATTCTCTCTTTTCCGTCTCGCTGCGCGGTCTCCGGCCGCGCCCTTTCCTTCACAAAAAGGCAGGCCAAGCATGTGGGCTTATGTGACGATCGCGATCGGCGGCATTCTCGGCTGCTGGGCGCGTTATGCGATGACCAATTCGGTTCAGGCTTGGCTCGGGCGCGGATTTCCCTACGCGACTTTGTCGATCAATATCGCCGCCTGTTTGCTGATCGGTTTTCTGTTCACGATCACGGTCGAACGGATTGTCGTCGCGCCGACGATCCGACTCGGCCTATTGACCGGCTTCATCGGCGGCTTTTCGACATTCTCGACCTTCGCGATGGAAACATTCCTGCTCGCCGAACAAGGCGCCTGGGGCCGCAGCGCGCTCTATGTCTTTCTTTCGCTGCTGCTCGGGCTCGCGGCAACCGCCGCGGGCGTCTTCGCCGCGCGTGCAATCTGAAGGGACTGGTCATGACAAACGACGTCACCATCGTGCGCATCTATCTGCGCGAAGCCGACAGGGGCCGGCGCGAATCCCTGATGAAGGAAATTTTGAAAGTGCTGCACGATCAGCATCGCGTGAAGGGTGTCACGGTGTTTCGCGGCGTCGCCGGCTTCGGCGAGACGGACGAAGTCTATGGCGCCGATCTCTTGCATATTCTGACCAGCCTGCCGCTGGTCATCGAATTCTTCGATACTTCGCCACGCGTCGAAACCGCGATCGAGGCCTTGAACGGCTTGCTCCCCGCGGAGCATATTGTTTCATGGCCGGCCGTGCAGCGCTGAAGGCAACTTTCGGCGCCCTGGGGCGTTTACATTCCGGTGAAATTCACTTCGGGGGAGAGGAATTTGATCATTATCTCAACGTCACAATTGCGTGCAGCGCGCGGCCTGCTTGGCTGGTCCCAGGAAAAGCTCGCCGAAAAGGCCCATATCCCACTCGTGAGCCTGCTCGATTACGAGACGGGCGCGCGCAAGATGCCGGACACGACCGCGGCCAATCTGAAACATGCGCTGGAACGGTCTGGCGTCATCTTTGCCGATGATGAATCCGGCGTCAGCCTGTTGCCGCCGCCGAAGGTCGTGCCGCTCGAAAGCCTGAATTCCAGCAACGACGAATAGTCAGCCGGCCGCCTCAGCGGTGAATTTGGCGAGCATTTTCGCCAGCCCCTCGCGCGCGGGTTCGGTCAGCGCGTCCAGATCATATCGTAGAGCGAGCCAATCGACGGCGTTGTAGGCGAGATTGGTGTTGCCGGCTTCGTCCTCCCAAGCGAGGACGCGCAAAGGCAGATCGAGGCCGATCATCTGATTGGCCTGCATAAGCGGCGTGCCGCCCTTGGGATTGCCGAAGATCAAAACCTCGGTTGGCCTGAGCGCCAGCCCGACGGCTGCGGCACCGCCGGCATGATCGATGCGGGCGAAAATCGTGACCCCGGCGGCCTTGAGCGCCGTCTCCAGTCGGTCGAGCGTTTGTTTGACCGAATAATTGCTTGGAATCGTGATCAACCCGTTCGACGCCATCGCTGACCTCATGGCTGCGCCCAGGGCATGCGGGTGAGCCGCTGGGCAAGAAAATCCATCAAGACCTCAACCCGCGCCGGGCGCATCGGGCTCGGCGGCGTGATGAGATGCAGCGCCGCCGGCGGTGCCGACCAGTCCTTTAGCACGACTTCGAGCCGGCCCTCATCGATGTCCCGCCAGACGAGAAATTCAGGTTGCAAGGCCAAACCGATCCCGGCGCAGAGCGCCGGTTGCAAGACATCCGCATTGTTGGCACGCAGGGGCCCGGATACGGCGACGCTATAGTTGCCCTTCTTCGGATGCGAAAAGTGCCAGACGTCGCGGCTGCGCTGATAGGTATAGAGCAGCGCGGTATGGGCCGCGAGGTCCTGTGGATGCTGCGGGCGGCCGTACTTTTCGAAATAGCGCGGCGCGCCGACGAGCAGAATGCGCACCCGGCAGAGCCGCCGCGCGAGCAAGCTCGAATCCGGCAGATCGGAGATGCGCAAGGCGAGATCAAAACCATCGCTGACAATGTCGACGATCTGATCGCTGAGGCTTAATTCGATGGAGACCTGCGGATAGAGCCGGCAGAAATCGGGGAGCAGCGGCGCCAGATGGACGATGCCGAACGTCATCGGCGCGGCGACCCTTACGAGACCGCGCGGTTCGGCGGATTGCGCGGTCGCCTCGGCCTCGATCGCCTCGCCTTCCGCCAGGATTCGGCTCGCCCGCTCGAGCGTCGCCCGGCCCGCCTCGCTCAGCGACATGCGGCGCGAAGTGCGGTGGAAGAGCGCCGTGCCAAGCCGCGCCTCAAGCCGTCCGACCGCCTTCGAGACGGTCGCCTTCGACAGGCCGAGCTCGGCGGCCGCCCGGGCGAAGGAGCCCAACTCCGCCACTTTGGCAAATACCGCCCAGGCCTCGAAATCCGGAAGCTTCGGCATATCAAATCCGGAAACAGTTCGTTTCTATCATTTCTATTTCAGATTTAATCGCTCGGATCAATATTTCCTCCAACAGAGATCGGCGGCGGCCGATCCAGGGAGACTGGGACCATGATCGAACGCAGACCCTTTGAATCGCTCGGCGGCGCCAACCACGGCTGGCTCGACGCCAAGCATCATTTTTCCTTTGCCGACTATGCCGATGCCCAGCGCATGGGCTGGGGCGCGCTGCGCGTTTGGAATGACGATACGATCGCGCCGCACACCGGCTTTCCGCCGCATCCGCACCGCGACATGGAGATCATCACCTATGTCCGCGAGGGCGCCATCACGCATCAGGACAGTCTCGGCAACAAAGGCCGCACCGAAGCCGGCGACGTGCAGGTGATGAGCGCCGGCACCGGCATTCGCCACGCCGAATATAATCTCGAACCCGGCACGACGCGGATTTTCCAGATCTGGATCCTGCCGCGCGAACAGGGGCTCGGGCCGTCCTGGGGCGCAAAGCCATTTCCGAAGGACGATCGCGCCGGCCAGTTCGTGACATTGGCGAGCGGCTTTTCCGAGGACGTTGACGCTTTGCCGATCCGTGCCGACGCGCGCGTCGTCGGCGCCACGCTCAAGGCCGGCCAAACGGCGGACTATCCGCTCGGCGAAACCCGCCACGGCTATCTCGTTCCGGCCAAAGGTCAGGTCGAAGTCAACGCCGTGAAGCTCAACGCCCGCGACGGCGCTGCCGTCTTCGGCGAAAAGGTCCTGCGCATCAAAGCGCTTGAGGATGCCGAAGTCATTCTCGTCGACGCGGCCTAAGCAAACAAACGGCCGTCCCCAAAGGGCGGCCGCTTCTTTCAGCAAACCAAGTAGCGAGGTAAAAATGGCGAAGGTTCTGGTCCTCTATTATTCCGCTTATGGCCATATCGAAAAAATGGCCGAGGCTATCGCGGCGGGCGCACGCGAAGCCGGCGCGAAAGTCGATATCAAACGCGTGCCGGAGCTTGTCCCGCCCGAGGTTGCGGAGGCCTCGCATTTCAAGCTCGATCAGCCCGCGCCTGTCGCGACCATTGCCGAACTTGCCGACTATGATGCGATCATCATCGGTACCGGCACGCGCTTCGGCCGCATCTCGTCGCAGATGGCGAGCTTTCTCGATCAGGCCGGCGGCCTCTGGGCGAGCGGCGCCCTGAACGGCAAGGTCGGCGCCGCCTTCAGCGCGACCGCGACCCAACATGGCGGCCAGGAGACGACGCTGTTCTCCATCATCACCAACCTTTTGCATTTCGGCCTTGTCGTCGTCGGCCTGCCTTACAGCTTTCAGGGTCAGATGCGGGTCGACGAAATAACCGGCGGTTCGCCCTACGGCGCAACGACGATCGCCGCCGGCGACGGCTCGCGCCAACCGAGCGAAACAGAATTGGCCGGCGCCCGTTTCCAAGGCCGGCATGTGGCGGAAATCGCGACGAAATTATTCGGCTGAACAATTTCGCGCCTGAGTCGCCGGCTGGCTTCGTACAGACGACAAAAATTCGGCTATACTCCGGAGCCGGAAAACCCGGCCCCGGAGATCTGCATGAAAATGCCGCTCCTAGCGACCCTGTTCGTCAACGCCGACTCATCCGCCGCCGGCGATGCGCCGCGATTGCGCGACCTGATCCTCGGTCTGCACGCGGGCACGATCTCCGCGACCTCGGTTCTCGACCGGCTCGACCCCGCCTTTGCCGATGAGATCCACGCCTTCGTCGCCCACCGCGGCCTGACGGTCGAAAGTTTCATCGCCAATGCGCTGCTCGCCTTCGCCCTCGATGTCGCCGATCAGTCCTGGCGGCAAGGCATCAAAGCGCGGCAGCCGCAGGCCGAAGATCCGGAAGCCGCGCTCGTTGCCGACGTGCTCGCTGAGATCATGCGCCAGCGCCTCGACCGCCAAATTTCTCTCACGTGGCCGGCAGCGGCCCGCGAATCGCATGTGACATTCGGACGCCGGCGCGGCTAAAGGCTCGGCGATTGCGCTGAGCCGGTTTGATTTTGCTGCGGTTTTGTACCGCTGATGCCCTGTCTGTGCGTTTGGTGGAGAAGCGCGCGGCTGTCATATGGCGGTCACCGTCTTCCGTTTTGGTGATCCAGACGGCGCGTGATTTGGATTTGCCGGGGGTGGTTATGGCCAATCTTCCGACGCCGGAGCCGACCGATCAGCAGATGATGCAGGCTACCCTTCGCATGGCATGGGCCCAGAGATTGCGCAGCGCCGATCTCGCCGCGGTTCATCTGATCTCGCGCTCGGCGCGGCCGAAGATCGGCCGTGTGTCCGCCATCGCGATCAGCAAGCTTGGCAATAGCTGGCTCTATCTGATCATCGTGCCGATCATTTTCAGCGGCCTCGGCCGCGAAGGCTTCCGTGTCATCTTCCTTGGCGCGCTGAATGCCGGCCTGCTCCACCTGATGTTCCCGATCATCAAGCGCAAGATCGGCCGGCCGCGGCCCTATCAGGCCGATCCCAAGCTACAATCGCTGCTCACCGTGCTCGACGAACATTCGTTTCCGAGCGGCCATACGATGACGCTGTCCGGCGTGCTGACCCCTGTCGTGCTGGTTTGGCCGGGGGCGATTCTCTCCGCGATCGTCTTGCTGCTTCTGATGGCCTGGTCGCGCATCGCCACCGCGCACCATTATCCGAGCGACACATTCGCCGGCGCGATTCTCGGCATCGTCCTCGCCTATCCGCTGTCGATCCTCGTTCTCGCTCTTTGGTGAGCGTCAGATCACGATGCTTTCGGATCGAATCGATCCGAAAGCATAAACGTGATCGATTCTAAGAGTTTAGAGCGGGATTTTTGCGAAAAACCGCTGACACTTTTTCGCATCGCGCTCTAGGGCGCGACCGGCGCGTGTGCGACACCCTTTCGTTCGAGTTCATGCGCCACGCGCAAGATGAGGTCTTCGCGCCAGGGCGGCCCGATGATCTGCACGCCGATCGGCAGGTGTTCGCCCGGCGTCCACAAAGGCACGGTCAAAGCCGGCAAGCCGATGAAGGAAATCGGCTGGGTGTAGAGGCCGAGGTTGGCGCGCACCGGCACGTCGGCGCCATCGATCTCGATTGTCTTTTGGCCGGAGAGCGGCGCCCGGCATGGCGTCGCCGGCGTCAGGACGATGTCGACCTCCTCGAAGAGCGCGTTGATGCGGCCGCGAAACCAGGCGCGCAGCTTTTGTGCGCGAAGAACAGCTTCGGCCGGGATCATCGCCCCGGCAAACAACCGGTCGCGCACCGCGGCATCGAAATCCTGCGGGCGTTGACGCAGTCTCGAAAGATGAAAGGCGGCACCTTCCGCGGCGGTGATGACGAAAGCCGCAGCGCGTGCCGCCGCAGCCGACGGCACGACGACGTCACGCGTCGCGCCGAGCGCGGCTGCGACCGCGTCAACGGCGGCAAAACATTCGGGGCGGCCGCTGCGGCGAAAATAATCCCCCGCCACGGCGATGCGCAGGCCGGTCGCGCCTTGCGAAAGCAATGGTAGGACGCGCTCCGCCTCGCGCGCCGCTTGCGCTGGATCACCGCCATCCCTGCCCTGCATCGCGTCATAGGCAAGTGCGAGATCGCCCGCGGAGCGTGCCAGAACGCCGACATGGTCGAGGCTCGCGACGAAGGGAAAGACGCCGCGGCGCGACAGCCGGCCATAGGTCGGTTTGAGGCCGAAGAGCCCACAGAGCGAGGCCGGCACCCGAATCGAACCATTGGTGTCGGAGCCGAGTGCGAATGCGACCATGCCCGACGCCACGGCGCCGGCCGAACCGCCGGACGATCCGCCGGTCATATGGCGTGGATCATGCGGGTTGCGCGAATCCCCGTCGTGCACATTCTCGCCGGTGAAGCCATAGGCATATTCGTCCATGTCGAGCGCGCCCAGGAGAACGGCGCCCGCCGCCTCGAGCTTCTCGACGACGAAAGCATCGGTCGCCGCGGCCGCATTGTCGCGATTGATTCTCGATCCGGCGCGGGTGACGACACCGGCCACGTCGTAAAGATTTTTCACCGCATAGGGCACGCCGGCGAGCGCGCCGCGCGGCGCGTGCCCGGCATCAATGGCTGCCGCTTTGGCCAGGGCGCGCGCACGCGTGATATCGGTGAAGGCGTTGAGCTGCGGATTGCGCGCATCGACATGCCCCAGCGCCGCCGCGGTGACGGCGCGGGCGGACATCTGCCCGCTCGAAACAGCCGCTGCTATGTCACGGGCCGCGGCGCGCAGAACGTCAAGCGTCAGGCTCATGCCCGGAACACCGGCGCCGGCTCGGCAAGATCGTCGAGCGCGACGTCGCCGACGAGGCCGATCTGCCTTGCGATCAGACGCAAATTGGCGAGGATTTCGGCGCGGTCGCCGCGCTCGATCGGCAAGTCGAGGAGAGCTGCCATGGCATCGCACCAGGCGGCCAGCGATGCATCATCGATCATAACAGCGCCATCTTACAGTATCGATCGCATCAGATCTGCCCGAAAACCGCTGCGCACTTTTCGGTCCGATGGACGTCTCTAATCTTTTCATCGCATCGGATTTGCCCGAAAACCGCTGCGCACTTTTCGGTCCGATGGACGTCTCTAATCTTTTCATCGCATCGGATCTGCCCGAAAACCGCTGCGCACTTTTCGGTCCGATGCTGCTTATTCCGCCGCGATTTTCAAGGCGCCGCGGATCGTGCTGCGCAGCTCATCGATCGGTGCGAGTTTGCCGTCGCGCTCGATATGCCAGAAGGTCCAGCCGTTGCAAGCCGGCAGGCCTTGCGCAAGCGCGCCGACCTTATGGATCGAGCCGATGATGGCAAGCTCGGAGCCGGCGCCGACGAGAGCCAGCGTTCCGTCGGCGCGCACGAGCGCGCGATGGCGCTTCTTTTCGTCGATGAGCACCGCACCGGGGGCGATGAGGCCGGCTTCAACCACCGAGGCGAAAGCGACACGCGGCTGCGATCGCTTGCTTGGGGCGGCGCTGATTGCCTCCTCGGGATAGGGCGTGACGGCGGCGATGCGCGCCCGTGCGGCAGCCGCATAAGTCTTGTCGCGCTCGATGCCGATGAAACTGCGGCCAAGCCTTTTGGCGACGGCGCCCGTCGTGCCGGTCCCGAAAAACGGGTCGAGCACGAGATCGCCGGGCTGCGACGCCGCCTGCAGCACGCGCGCAAGGAGGGATTCGGGCTTCTGCGTCGGATGCGTCTTGCTTCCGCCCGCATCCTTCAATCGTTCCGCGCCGGTGCAGATCGGCAGAAACCAGTCCGAACGCACCTGGCAGTCTTCGTTGCCGGCTTTGAGCGCTTCGTAGTTGAACGTGTAGCTTTTCGCGCCGGCGCCCTTTGCCGCCCAGATCAATGTTTCATGCGCGTTGGTGAACCGGCGGCCGCGGAAGTTCGGCATCGGATTGGCCTTGCGCCAGACGATGTCGTTCAAAATCCAAAAGCCGAGATCCTGAAGGATCGTGCCGACGCGGAAAATGTTGTGGTAGGAGCCGATGACGAAGATCGTCGCATTGTCCTTCATCACCCGCCGGACGCCGCTGAGCCAATCGCGGGTGAAGCGATCATAGTCGCCGAAGCTCGCGAACTTGTCCCAATCATCATCGACCGCATCGACCAGGCTCTGGTCCGGCCGTGACAGGGACTGTTCGAGCTGCAGATTGTAAGGCGGATCGGCGAAGACGAGATCGACGCTCGCCTCCGGCAGGCTGGCAAGTTTCTCCAGGCAGTCGCCGATGAGAATCTCGTTGACGGGAAGAACGTTGTGTTGGGCTACCGGAGAAGCAACGGCCGGGACAAGCCTGCGCGAGTGCTCAGTACGCAAGACCTTTAGCTGAGACTTCGTGGCGGCAGTCCCGGCACGTGCGATACGCATAGACACTCACCGGATACGCGACGAACAACGACAATTTGCGCGAAGCCGGTAAAATCCGCGTTTAGGATGATGACGCGAACCTGTCCCTTTTCTGAACGATTTGATTAAAAGAAACTTGCCGCCGAGCCTAAGCGGCCGGCTCCGCCCTGAACGGCGAGAAGCTCAAGCGGTGATAGGGAGAGGGCCCGTGTTTGGCGATCGCGGCGAGGTGCTCCGGGGTCGCATAACCGACATGGCGGCTGAATCCATAGACCGGAAACAGACCGCATAAACGCGCCATCAGGCGGTCGCGCGTGACTTTTGCAACGATCGAGGCCGCGGCAATCGACAGCGAGCGCGCGTCGCCGCCGATGATCGTCTCGCCGGCGCAGCACAGCGCCGCCGGCAGATCATTGCCGTCGACGAGCACATAGCTCGGCGCGACGGCGAGCGCGGCAAGCGCCCGCCGCATCGCAGCAAGACTAGCCTGACGGATGTTGATGGCGTCGATCTCCGCCGCACTCGCAAAAGCGACCGACACGGCTACAGCATGCCGCATGATCTCTTCGTAAGCGGCTTCGCGCTCTTCTGCGGTCAGCGCCTTCGAATCATTGACACCCTTCGGCAAGCGGGCCGGATCGAGAATCACAGCCGCCGCAGCAACCGGCCCAGCCAGCGGACCGCGCCCGACTTCATCCATTCCGGCGATCGGCCAGACGGATTTCTTGGCCAATTGCCGCTCGTAGCGGAAATGCGGCAAAGAGGGCTTCTTGACCATGCCTGAGCCTTGTGGGCGCCCCCGCCCGAGCCAGGCTCTTAGCCCCAAGATCGCAAGCCGCGCAATCCATTGCATGGCGAAGCTCACAGCAATTCGAGCTGCAATTGCTCGTTTTGCCGCTTCGGCGGCGTGAAAAGATCGTGCCGCAGCCGGATTCGCGTCTTGGCAAACCCGAGCTTTGCGGCCGCCGCCTCGAACCTGCGACCGATCATCCAGGCATAGGGGCCCGAGCCCGTCATCCGCTTGCCGAATTGAGACTCATAGATCTTGCCATCGCGGGTCGAGCGGATGAGCGAAAGGACATGGCGCGCCTTGCTTGGATAATGCGCCAGCAGCCATTCGCTGAAGAGATCGCTCAATTCGAGCGGCAGGCGCAGCATGACATAACCCGCCTCGCGGGCGCCGGCCGCCTGGGCGCGCTCCAATATGGTCTCGATCTCGGCATCGTTCAGCGCCGGGATCACCGGCGCGACCATGACGCAGGTCGGAATGCCCGCCTCCGCCAAAGCCTTGAGGGTCGCAAGCCGTTTCTCCGGCGCTGCGGCGCGCGGTTCGAGGCGCCTTGCGAGCACCGGGTCGAGGCTCGTGACCGACAAAGCCACTTTGACGAGCCCCTTTTCCGCCATCGGCGCCAGGAGATCGAGATCGCGCAGCACCAAAGCCGATTTGGTGACGATGCCGACGGGATGATTGGTGCGGGCCAAAACTTCGAGCACCTGCCGCATCACCCGATGCTGGCGCTCGATCGGCTGATAGGGATCGGTATTGGTGCCGATGGCGATCGTGCGCGGCTGATAAGTCTTCGCCGCCAATTCGCGTTCGAGCAGCGCCGCGGCATCGGCTTTGGCGAAAAGCTTGGTCTCGAAATCGAGCCCCGGCGACAGGCCCATATAGGCGTGCGTCGGCCGCGCGAAACAATAGACGCAGCCGTGCTCGCAGCCGCGATAGGGATTGATCGAGCGGTCGAAGGAAATATCGGGCGATTCATTGCGGGTGATGATCGTCTTCGCCCGCTCGAGCGTCACCGAGGTCTTGAGCGGCGGCGGCTCGTCTTCGGCGAGCCAGCCGTCATCGACCGGCGCATAGGCCAAAGGCTCGAAACGGCCACTTGCATTGGATTGCGCGCCACGGCCCCGCCGCGGCATAAGAGGCCGCGCATCCTCGACCCTGGGGGCCGGATCGAAGATGCGCGGCGGCCGAAGCGAAGGCGGCGCCGCTTGGGCTACACGGCGGCTGCCCTCGCCAGGAACTGGAGATTTCGCTTGAACCGGAGTGGCTGCGTGCGAGGAAACTTTGACGGCCATTTGCGACGACTTCATGTAAGAACATGATGAGAACATTTAAAGAACAGAACGTGCCTTGTCAATCGGCAAGCCGCCAAAATTCCAATGAGGTTTGAGCCTTCGCAATGATGTCCCTGATCGTTCTCTGCCCGCCCTCGGCTGCCGTGGGTGGGCTCGAATCACGAGCCGCCGAAACCCAAGTCGCCGAAGCGCAAATCGCTGAAGCAACGGTGCGCACGCTCTCGGCCTTTGTCAGCGCCGCTGTGCGCGGCCTGGTGCGTGAAGCGGTCCTCGTCGGGCCGCCGCAGATCAGGCTCGGTTATATTGCCGACCACGCCGGCTGCGCTTTCGTCGAAGCAAAAACCGAGGCTGACGGAATTGCCCAAGCCTTTCCGCTGGCGCGCGCGGCGCATCTCTTCATCGTCCGCGCCGGCTATGTCCCGGAGACCGGCTTCGCCGAAGCCATCGAAGACCTTCTGCGCTTCGGCAAGGCCGAGACACGCGGCTGGCTGTTACGCGGCGAGCCGGCGCGGCCGATCGAGAAAATCCTGACGCATCTCGTTCAGCCGGCGGCGCTCCTGGCACCGCGCCGCCTCTGCCTCAACGTGAAGGCGCCGAGCTTTACGGCACTCGCCAAGGCGGTGCACGCGCGGCCAGCGAACGGGATCAGGCTGCGGCGCGTCGCTTGATCGGCGCCTATCGTGCGAACGTGTTGCAGGAATCGATCTGGCCCGATTTGAGGCCGGTCTCGAGCCATTGCACGCGCTGCGCCGCCGAGCCGTGGGTGAAGGAATCCGGCACCGCATAGCCGCGCGCCGCCTTTTGCAGCCGGTCGTCGCCAATCGCCTGCGCGGTCGCGACGGCTTTCTCGACATCGCCCTGATCGAGGATGTGATATTTCGCCTGGGCATTGTTGGCCCAGACGCCGGCGAGACAATCGGCCATCAATTCGATGCGCACCGACAGCGCATTGGCCTGCGCCCGATCGCCGGCATTCTGCTCGGCCCGGTTGACCTTCGATAAAATGCCAAGTTGATCCTGGACGTGATGACCGATCTCATGCGCGATCACATAGGCATAAGCGAAATCGCCGCCGCCGCCATATTTGGTCTGCATGTCGCGGAAGAAGGAGGTGTCGAGATAGACCTTCTGGTCTTCGGGGCAATAGAACGGGCCCATCGAAGCCGATGCTCCGCCGCAGCCCGAGCGCGTCGCGCCGCTATAGAGCACGAGCTTCGGCGGCACATATTGGATGCCCTTTTGCGCCGGCAGAACCTGCGACCAGACATCTTCCGTCTGCGCCAGAATGGCAGCGACGAATTGGCCGATCTGATCCTTCGGTACGCCGGTCTCGGTCGAAGCCTGCTGCGTCGGTTGCGCGGGCGAAACCTGGCCGCCTTGCTGCAAGCCGTGGCTGGCGTTCTGCACCATTTCGGCGCCGCCGATCAGGACACGCGGGTCGATGCCGAGCGCCCAGCCGATCAAGCCCAGAATGATGATCGCGCCGAGGCTGAGATGGCCGGCGCCAAGTCCGCCCGGCAGGCTAAGGCCACCGCCCGAAAGGTCGCCGGCATTATCATCGCCGCGCCGGTCCTCGACATTGTCCGACCTGCGAAAATTCTGCCACTCCATGCGCCGGGCTCCCTCGTTTTTCGCGCCAGTCTAGCACGTTCCCTATACGCGCGAAGCCGCGCTGTGCGCCAGATCGCGGCGCCGGGCCGAGCCCAAGCTTTTGACGGTTTTCTGAAAGCGCGCGCGGCGTCAGACGTCGCGCATTTTCCTGGCGAGTTCGCGCAAGTCCTGCCAGGCAAATTTTTTGTGCGACGGCTGGCGCAAGAGATAGGCCGGGTGCAGCATCGCCATGGCGGGGATGATCGTGCCGCCGCGATCATAGTCCATCCAGCGGCCGCGGCTGCGCATGATGCCCTCCTTGACGCCAAGCAAGGTCTGCATCGAGGGCGCGCCGAGGCAGATCAGGACTTTCGGCGCGACGAGCTCGATCTGCCGGCGGGTGAACGGCAGGCAGGCGCCCGTCTCAAGCGGCGTCGGCGTCCGATTGCCGGGCGGCCGCCACGGCACGACATTGGCGATATAGACTTTGCTGCGATCGAGCCCGATCGAGGCCAGCATCTTGTCGAGCAATTGCCCGGCACGGCCGACGAACGGCCGGCCGATGCGGTCTTCATCCGCCCCCGGCGCTTCGCCGACGAACATGATGTCGGCCTCGGGATTGCCGTCGGCGAAGACAAGCTGCGTTGCGGTTGCTTTCAGGCCGCAGCCTTCGAAAGCCAGAAGCCGTGCGCGCAGATCGTCAAGCGTCTGTGCTTTGGCGGCGTCTTGCGCCATTTGCTCACCGAGCGCCGGCAGCGCGGTCAGCGGCGGCGCGGCGGCCGCAGCTCTTCGTTGGATTGGCGGTGGCGGCGCTTTCGCCGAGCTTTGCGATTCGGCGAAGCGATCATGCGGCTCATCATCGACGGCAAGATCGACGCCCATGTCAGCATACCAGCGCAGAAGCTGCGCTAGCGACTCGGGCGACAGGTCGGCCATATCAGACATGGTTGTGCTCTAAAGCCGCTGGTCGGCTCTCGCGCACGACCGCGTGCGGGCCATAAGCGGCGAGAAACACGCGCACAGCTTCCTCGACATGATGACGAATGATCTCCTCGGTCAATTGCTCATAATCCGGCGCGACCAGTTTGATGATGTGACGGTTGGCAACGACGGCGCCGAGAAAGATTCTCGCGGCAACCATTGGCTCGTCACACTGCAGCATGCCTTGTCTCGTGGCATATTCCAGATAGTTCGAAAGGTCGTTGAGCAAATGGCTCGGGCCCTGCTCGAAGAAGATACGGCCGAGCTCGGGCGTGCGCTGCGCCTCGGAAATGACGATGCGGAACAGGCAAACGGGATCTTCGTTGATCAGTTTGCTCAGCAGGTTGAAACCGAGCTCTTTCAGCACTTCGCGGGGGTCGTTGTGCTGGCCGATTTCGCGCTCGACCTTGCCGTAGACCCGCTCGGCGCGGGCTCGCACGACCTCGGAGAACAATCCTTCCTTGCTGCCGAAATGCCGATAGAGCGTCTCCTTCGAGGCGCCGGCGCGCGAGGCGACGATCTGCATCGTGGTGTCGTTAAAGCCGAGCTCTAGAAAAACGCGTTCGGCCACTGCTGCAATTTCATCACGCCGCTTCTCGCCGCGTGGGATGCGCCGTTCCCTCAACATAATCTTTTCGGTCCTTCGGTTGACATTGCCTGGCGGCGACCATATACGAACTCATCAGTTCGGTTAAGTCTGAATTTTGATAAATCTTCATCGGCTTGCGCGACCGCGAGTCGGTGAAGGGGTGGTTTTCGCTCCAAACCGCATGTTGCACTGCCATGGCCAAATCGCGCACCGATACCGATCTCCCTGTCGCCGAGGAGGGCTCGACGCAAGGCGCGCCGCCGAAGGCCGCGCCCCTGCCCGAGGAAAAGCCGGCTCCCCCCGCGGCGAAAAAAAAGCGCCGGCCGGTGACCTGGATCGTGCTGCTGGCTCTGTTCGGCGGCCTCGGCTTCACGGCTTACGAATATTGGCTTGCCAACCGCGATTTTGAGGAAACCGACGACGCCTTCATCGATGGCCGCGCGGTGACGATCGCACCGCGGGTCTCCGGCAATGTCGTCTCGCTCGACGTGACCGACAATGAGTTCGTCAAGAAGGGCCAGGCGCTGATCCACATCGATCCGAGCCAATATGTGATCGACGTCGAGAATGCGAAGGCCAATCTGGCAACCGCCGAAGGGCAATATGCCGGCTTCCAATATGCCGCCGACGTGGCGAAGAAGAATTTCCCGGCGCAGCTCGATTCGGCCAAGGCGCAACTGGCCTCCGCCCAGGCCGCGCTCGTGCGCGCGCAGGCCGACTACGATCGGCAGAAGGCGCTCCCCAGCCGTGCGACGACGCAGCAGGAAGTCGATGCCGCGACCGCTGCCTTGCGCCAAGCGCAGGCGCAGGTCGCCGCGGCGCAGGCGCAGGTCGAACAGGCCGCCCCCGTGCCTCAGCGCATCGGCCAGGCTGAAGCGCAGGTGTCGCAATTCCACGGCGAAATCGACCAGGCGAAAGCCAAGCTCGACCAGGCGCTGCTCAACCTTTCCTGGGCGGTTGTGCAGGCGCCGCAGGACGGCTGGATCACCAAGCGCAATGTCGAAGTCGGCACCTATGTGACGCCGGGCCAGCAGATCTTCTCGCTGGTTTCGCCGGAAATCTGGGTGACGGCAAACTTCAAGGAAAGCCAGCTCGCCGACATGCGGCCGGGCCAGCCGGTGACGATCAATGTCGATGCCTACCCCGACCTGCACTTGAAGGGCCACGTCGATTCGATCCAGCTCGGCACGGGCTCGCGTTTCACCGCCTTTCCGCCGGAAAACGCGACCGGCAATTTCGTCAAGATCGTTCAGCGCGTTCCGGTGAAGATCGTCATCGACTCAGGTCTCGACCCCAAGCGGCCGCTGTCGCTCGGCCTGTCTGTCGAGCCGAGCGTGAAGGTCCGATGAGCGCAGAAGAGACGCTGCGGCTGCCCGGCGGCGCTGCGCCGCCGACAGCCCCGGCTCGGCCCGCGGCCCTGCTGGCGAAGCCATTCGCCAGC
>NZ_CANSHK010000050.1:0-18658 GCF_947646745.1 uncultured Methylovirgula sp.
TGCGGTTTTGCGCGAAGGCGCCATCGCCGCCGCGCTGACCGGCCTGATGATTCTGATCTTTCTCGGCAGCTGGCGCTCGACCGTCATCATCCTGGTGTCGATTCCGCTGGCCATCCTCGGCGCCATTGCGGCGCTGTCGGCGACCGGCGAGACCATTAACGTCATGACGCTCGGCGGCCTGGCGCTGGCGGTCGGCATTCTCGTCGACGATGCGACCGTGACGATCGAAAACATCAATTGGCACCTGGAGCAGGGCAAAGAGATCGAAGTCGCAATTCTCGATGGCGCACGCCAGATCGTCGTGCCGGCGACGGTCTCGCTGCTTTGCATCTGCATTGTCTTCGTGCCGATGTTCGGGCTTGGCGGCGTTTCCGGCTATCTGTTCCGGCCCATGGCGAAAGCCGTCGTCTTCGCGCTTTGCTTCTCCTACCTGCTTTCCCGCACGTTGGTGAATACGCTGGCGCGCTATCTGCTCGCCGCGCAGGCCGGACATCAGCATGGCCATGATCACCTTGCCGGAACGCCGCACAGCCACAATCCGTTGATCCGGTTTCAGCGCGGGTTCGAGCATCGGTTCGAGAATTTTCGCGGCGGCTATCGCCGTATTCTTGAACTTGCTCTCGCGCGGCGACGCACGTTTCTCATAGGATTCATGTGCGTCGTATTCGTCTCGTTCGCGCTCGCGCCGTTTCTCGGCCAGAACTTCTTTCCCACCATTACGTCCGATCAGATCAAGCTGCACGTTCGCGCCCAGACCGGCACGAGGATCGAGGAGACTTCGGCGCTGTGTGACAAGATCGAAGGTTCGATCCGCGATCTTCTTCCCGGCGGGGTCAAATCGATCGTCGACAATATCGGCCTGCCGATCAGCGGCATCAACATGGCCTATGCCAATTCCGGCAGTATCAGCGCGGCCGATGCCGATATTCTGATTTCGCTCGCGCCGGAGGAAGCCGAAAAATCCGGCGATGCGGTCGAGGCGCTGCGGAAAAAACTTCCGCGGCTTTATCCGGGCACGACCTTCGCCTTCTTGCCGGCCGATATGGTGAGCCAAATTCTCAATTTCGGCCTGCCGGCGCCGATCGACGTTCAAATCATCGGTCATGACATCGAGGCCGACCGGACCTATGCCAACAAGATATTTGCGCGAATCGCCAATGTCTCCGGCGTTGCCGACGCGCGGATCCAGCAAGCATTCAATGCGCCGACCTTATTCGTCGATGTCAACCGCTCGCTGGCCGACACGACCGGGCTCACCGAAAAAGACATTGCAATGTCGGTGCAGGACACGCTGGCCGGCAGCGTGCAAAGCGCACCGACCTTCTGGCTCAATCCCAAGAACGGCGTCTCGTATCCGATCGTGGTGCAAACGCCGCAATATTGGCAGGATACGCTCGGTGATCTCGCCAATGTCCCGGTGACCGCGACGGATACGTCGCAATTGCTCGGTGGCGTGGCGACGATCCGGCGCGGCTTCAGCAGCGCCGTCGTCTCGCATTACAATGTGCAGCCGGTCGTCGATATCTATGCGACGACGCACGGCCGCGATCTCGGCGGTGTCGCGACGGACATCCAGAAAATTCTCGACTCGACGGCGAAGGAGGCACCGCCCGGCTCGACGGTCGTGTTGCGCGGCCAGGTCAGTACGATGAAACAGGCCTACGCCCAGCTTTTTGGCGGCCTCGCCTTGGCGATCGTGCTGATCTATCTGCTCATCGTCGTCAATTTCCAATCCTGGCTCGATCCTTTCGTCATCGTCAGCGCGCTGCCGGCGGCGCTCGCCGGTATCGTCTGGATGCTCTTCGGCACCTATACGACGCTCTCCGTGCCGGCGTTGACCGGCGCCATCCTCTGTATGGGCGTCGCCACCGCCAACAGCATTCTCGTCGTCAGTTTCGCGCGCGAAAAATTGGCGCAGGGTGCCGATGCGGTCGCCGCGGCGCTCGATGCCGGCGTGACGCGCTTCCGCCCCGTGCTGATGACGGCGCTCGCCATGATCATCGGCATGCTGCCGATGGCGCTTAGCGCCGAGCAGAACGCGCCGCTCGGACGCGCTGTCATCGGCGGCTTGATCTGCGCGACCTGTGCGACGCTCGTCTTCGTCCCGGTTCTTTTCGCCTTGGTTCACACCCGCCGCCCGGCGCCGCCGGCCGCTGCGCAAAATCGACACGAACATCTGGTCCAGAGCTAGACGCCAATGCATGACAACGTGACCAAATCGGTCAAGACACGCGGCAGGCTTGCCCGCAAAGTCCTATGGCGTCTGCTGCTCGTCGCCGTAGCGGCGGCGGTGCTGGCTTTTTTCGGCATTACGAGCCGCGAAAAACAGGAGAGCGATCTTGCTCGCCTGACGCAAGACGAAGCCGTTCCGACGGTCGATCTGGTCAATCCCGAACGCGGCACGGCTGCGCAGCATCTAGTCCTGCCGGGCGAAGTGCAAGCTTGGTATAGCGCGCCGATCTATGCGCGCGTCAGCGGCTACGTCAAAATGTGGTACAAGGACATCGGCGCGAAGGTCAAAGCCGGCGATGTTCTGGCCGAGATCGATACGCCGGATCTCGATCAGCAATATGAGCAGGCGAAAGGCGAACTCGCCAAGGCCAAAGCGGACGAGGCGCTGGCCGAACTGACCGCGAAGCGCTGGCAGGCCATGCGCGCGACCGATGCCGTCTCGCAGCAGACGGCCGACGAGAAAGTCGGCGACTATAATGCGAAGAAGGCGGAGGTCGCAGCCGCCGCGGCCAATGTCGCCCGGCTCCAGGCCCTCGAAGGCTTTAAGAAGATCGTCGCGCCGTTCGACGGTGTGGTGACTGCGCGCAAAATCGATGTCGGCGCGCTGGTGAATTCGACGCCGGGCAATGCGCCGGATCTTTTCGATGTCGCCGATGTGCATGAGATGCGCATCTACGTCGATGTGCCGCAAGCTTTCAGCGCCGAGATTCACCTCGGCATGACGGCCGAGCTGAAACTGCCGCAATTTCCCAACCAGCTTTTCGTGGCGAAAGTCGCAACGACGTCCGACGCGATCTCCCAGCATTCGCGCTCGCTACTCGTTGAACTGCGCCGCAATAACAAGGACGGTCTGTTGCAGCCGGGCGCCTTCGTGGAAGTCGATTTCAATCTACCGCCGGACCCGAATGCCTTGCGAATTCCGGCTAGCGCGCTGATCTTCCGGCGGACCGGACCGGAAGTCGCGACCGTCAATTCGGACGACAAAGTAGTACTCAAACCGGTCGTCGTCGGACGCGATCTCGGCACCGAGGTCGAAATTAAATCGGGCTTATCGCCCCAAGATCGCCTTATCAGGAGCCCATCCGATTCGGTCGCCGATGGCGAACGTGTCAGGATCGCCGGCGGTACGGCGGCTGGCCTCGAGCCAAGCGCGCATTAGCCGGTAGGAGGGGGCATGAAATATCGGGCTCTTTCGGCGCTAGCGCCGGCACTTGTGCTCGCGGCCTGCGACCTCGCGCCCGCCTATCGTCCGCCGGTGATTGCGGTGCCGGTCCATTACAAGGAGGCCGGCGATTGGCAGCTTGCGGCGCCGCGCGACGATCACGGCCCCTGGTGGCAGGTCTTTCGGGATCCAAAGCTCGACGAACTCGAACCGCAGGTCGAGGCGGCGAACCAGGATCTTGCGGCGGCGCGGGCGAATTATCTACAGGCGCGTGATTTCGTCGCCGAAGCGCAGGCGGCGCTTTATCCGCATATCGGCACCGAGGCGACCTTCTCCGACAACCGGCAATCGAACAACCGCCCGACGCGTGGCGCCAACGAGCCGGATTATTACGGGGCCAATACGATCGACGGCCAAGCCTCCTATGAAGTCGACCTCTGGGGCCGCATCCGCGACAACATTGCGGCGCACAAAGCCGACGCACAGGCAAGTTTGGCCGATCTCGCCGCTGCGCGGCTGAGCTTGCAGGCGGAGCTGGCGCGCGATTATCTCGGCCTGCGCGGCCTCGACCGGGAAATCAAGCTGTTGCGCGACACGGTCGCGGCCTACAGCGATGCGCTGAAACTGACGCAAGAGCGGTTGAGCGGTAAAATCGGGGCGCCAATCGACGTCGCCCGCGCCGAGGTGCAACTCGACACCGCGAGGGCGCAATTGGCCGATCTCAGCGGCCCGCGCGCGCTTTTCGAACACGCGATCGCGACTCTGATCGGCCGGCCGGCCTCGACCTTCACGCTCGCGCCGACGGGGCGCGGCGGGGCTTTGCCGACGATCCCGCATGGCGTGCCTTCGACCTTGTTGGAACGGCGGCCTGACATTGCCGCAGCGGAGCGCGAGACGGCCGCCGCAAATGAATCGATCGGCATCGCTCGGGCCGCTTTCTTCCCTCGCTTCACGATCAATCTTTTCGCCGGCGAGCAGGATACCGGCTTCAATCTCGTCAATCTCGGCAACAGTCTCTGGTCCGTCGGACCATCGATTTCTCTGCCGCTTTTCGACGCGGGCCGCAGGCAAGCCCATCTCGCAGCGACCGAGGCGGCCTATCTGCAAACCGTCGCGCAATATCGTGCCACGGTGCTGAAGGCGATCCAGGAGGTTGAGGACAATCTTGCCTTGTTGCGGTCTCTGCGGATCGAAGCGGCCGACGTCGATGCGTCTGCGGTTTCGGCGCAGCGCGCATCGAACCTTGCTTTGACCTCCTACAAAGAAGGCGGATCGAATTTTCTTGATGTGATCATTGCCCAGACTGCGGCGCTTGACGCGCAGCGTGCGGCCTTGCTGGTCTCGACGCGTCGCATGCAGACGAGCGTTGCGCTCATCCTTGCGCTCGGCGGCGATTGGAGCGTCGACGAACTGGCTGCCGCAAGCGATCAATGAAGCCGCTCAACCGTAGCAAGCGCTCAAGCCCAGAAATGCGCCCTCAATCGATCTTCGGCACCTGCAGCGGCGCAAAGTCCTGGTCCGCACCGTCAATATGCGTCCGGTTGTCGGAGACATGCAGTCTGCCGCAGGCAACGAGCGCCAGCGCCGCCGGATAGATCAGGTGCTCCTGCACCAGCACGCGCGCGGCCAAAGTCTCCGGCGTGTCGTCGTCATGCACGCCAACGGCGGCCTGCGCGATGATCGGACCTTCGTCCATTTCGGGCACGACGAAATGCACCGTGCAGCCATGGATTTTAACGCCATCCGCCAGCGCGCGCTCATGCGTATGCAGGCCGCGATAGGCGGGCAACAGGGCAGGGTGGATATTGATGAGCCGCTGCGCCCAGGCGCGGACGAAATGCGGTGTCAAGAGCCGCATGAAGCCGGCGAGGCAGATCAATTCGATGCGGTGCAGGTCGAGCAGAACCTCGATTGATTTTTCGAATTCGTCACGCCCGGCATAGATCTTGTGATCGACGGCGGCGGTCGGGATGCCTTCCGCTTTGGCGAAGGCAAGGCCTTCGGCCTCCGGCCGGTTCGAGAGGACGAGGGCGATCATGGCCGGATAATCGGGCGCTCGCGCGGCCTCGATCAGAGCACGCATGTTCGAACCGCGACCCGAAATGAAGATCGCCGTGCGCTTGCGGTGCATCACAGGGCCAATCGCCCGGCGGCAATGACGCGCGGTCCGCTCGGCGCGGCGATGACATGGCCAATTCGGACGGCTTCTTCGCCGGCGCCGCGCAAGGCCGCGGCAACGGCCTCGGCCTCCGCGGCCGCGACAATGACAACCATGCCGATCCCGCAATTGAAGGTGCGGAGCATTTCCGCTTCCCCCACCGGCCCCTCGGCGGCGAGCCAGCGGAAAACCGGCGGGACGGGAATCGCGGCGAGATCGAGCTTTATGCCGAGGCCTTGCGGCAACACGCGCGGCAGATTATCGGGAAAGCCGCCGCCGGTGATATGCGCCAAAGCCTTGATCGGCGCGCCCGCCCGCAGGGCCTGCAGGATGGGCCGCACGTAAATGCGCGTCGGTGTCAGCAGGGCTTCGGCGAGCGAAATCTGCGAAGCAAACGGAGCCGGGCCCGCAAGCGCCAGACCGGCATCGGCGACGATGCGGCGGACGAGCGAAAAGCCGTTCGAATGCAGGCCCGAGGCGCTGAGCCCGAGGACGCTATCGCCTGCGGCGATGCCCGGTCTCGGCAGCAGGCCATCACGCTCGACGGCACCCACGGCGAAGCCGGCGAGATCGTAGTCCTTGCCGGCGTAAAGGCCCGGCATTTCGGCCGTCTCGCCGCCGATCAGCGCGGCGCCGGCCTCGCGGCAGCCCTGCGCAATGCCGGCAACGACCTCGGCCCCGACCTCGGGATCAAGCCGGCCCGTTGCATAATAATCGAGAAAGAACAGCGGTTCGGCGCCCTGGACGATGAGGTCGTTGACGCACATAGCGACAAGATCGATGCCGATCGTCTGATGGCGGTTGCTTTCGACGGCGAGCTTTACCTTCGAACCGACGCCGTCATTCGCGGCGACCAGAATCGGATCGCGGAATCCCGCGGCCTTCAGATCGAAAAGGCCGCCGAAGCCGCCGATTTCCGCGTCGGCGCCGGCGCGCCGGGTCGCCCGTACCAGCGGTTTGATTTTCTCGACCATAGCGTTGCCAGCGTCGATGTCGACGCCGGAATCGGCATAGGTCAATTGCTTTTTTGACGCCATTTTTGCCCCTTGCTGAAGGCGTAGCGTTTCGCCCGACGCAAGGCAAGCGCCGGCCCCGTGCAGTCCGCCGCACCCCCAAATTCGCCGAATTGCGGCAGGAAGGCTAGGTTGCCGGTCTGGCGCGGCCGCGGCTTGGGAGGATCATGAACGTCTATACGAGTTTGCCAAATCTGATCACCTTGGCGCGGCTCGGGCTCGTTCCGATCGTCATCGCAATGATCTCGGCCGGCCGCTGGCCCGAGGCCTGTTTGATCTTTATCATCGCCGGAGCGTCGGACGCGATCGACGGCTGGCTGGCGAAAACGTTCAACCTGCGCACCGAACTCGGCGCCTATCTCGATCCCGTCGCCGATAAGGCTTTGCTGGTCTCGATTTATGTCGCGCTGTCGGTTTATGGCGCCGTGCCGGCGTGGCTGACGATCGTCGTCGTCACGCGCGATGTCATGATCATCGGCGCGCTGATGATCTCCTGGCTCATGAATAAGCCGGTCGCGATCCGGCCGCTGTGGATATCGAAGACGAATACTGCGGCGCAGATTGCCTTCGCCGCCGCGGTCCTCGGCGCCAAGGCGTTTCAATTCACGCTGGGGCCATGGTTTATCGTTTCGGCCGTCAGCGTCGCGGCATTGACGCTGGCGTCGCTGGCGGCCTATCTGGCGATCTGGGCCCGGCACATGAGCCTATGAATGCGCGGCAAATCTCCGCTGCGGTGAGGTCGTTCTCATGCGGATCGAGTGGCAGATCGTTTTCTGGGTTGCGGCGCTCGCCTTCGTCGGTCTGCTTCTGTGGCTCTTCAACGGCGTCATCATGCCGTTTGCCGCGGCCTTCGTCATCGCCTATTTGCTGGACCCGCTCGCCGTTCATCTGCAACGCCTCGGCTTGAATCGTCTTTCGGCGACGCTCGTCATCCTGTTCGGCTTCGTCATCGTCCTCGCCCTCATCCTGGTTTTGATCGTCCCGATCCTGACGCATCAGTTCGCCGCCTTCATTCAGGTATTGCCCAGCGTTCTGAACAAGCTCCAGGGCCTCGTCTCGGGCGCCGTGAGGACACTCGGAGCGCAATATGCCGAGCCTTTGCTGCGAAAGCTCGGTTTGCGGGGTTCCGGCCTTCCGAGCATTTCGACGAGCGTCGGCGACATCGCCGGTCAGGCGGCCGGCTGGATGGCGGGCGTCCTCAATTCTCTCGTCGTACATGGCGCGGCTTTGATCAGCCTGATGTCGCTCTTGATCGTGACGCCGGTCGTCGCCTTCTACATGCTGCTCGACTATCACCGCATCATCGCCGCGGCGGACAGTCTTATCCCGTTGCGCTATCGCAGCGTCGTGCACCAGCTCGCGCATCAGATCGACAAGACCATGTCGGGCTTTCTGCGCGGCCAGTCGCTGGTCTGCCTGTTCCTCGGCCTCTGGTATGGTCTCGGCCTGTCGATCGTCGGCGTCAATTTCGGCTTGCTGATCGGCATTACGGGCGGATTCCTGAGCTTCATTCCCTATGTCGGCTCGATGGTCGTGCTGATCGCTGCGGCGATGATTTCGCTGGTGGAGGGCTGGCCGCATTGGGGGCTGTTTGCCTCGGCGATGGTCGTGGTCGTGATCGGCCAATTTCTCGAAGGCAATGTCATTTCGCCGAAGCTCGTCGGCGACAATGTCGGTCTGCATCCGGTCTGGCTGATGTTTGCCTTGCTTGCCTTCGGCAGCGTGCTCGGTTTCACGGGCCTTATCATCGCCGTGCCGGTCGCGGCGGCTGCCGGCGTCATTCTGCGCTTCATGGTGCAGAAATACCGCGCGAGCCATCTCTATTCGAGTCTTCCGGAGGCGCATATGATCATCTTGACGGACGTCGTGAAAGCGCCCGAAGAGCACTGAGATGGGTGCCGGATTGCGTCCTTCGCGCTGGCAGCAACTCGGCCTCGAATTGCCGCTCAAGCCGCAATTTTCCCGCGACGATTTCCTCGTCTCGGAGTCGAACGCGGACGCGTTGCGCCTGATCGAAGCCTGGCCGCACTGGCCCGACCAGGTTCTGCTCCTTGTCGGTGCGCCGGGCAGCGGCAAGAGCCATCTTGCGGCCATATGGGCGGCAGAGGTGGGCGCCGAGATCATGTCCGGCGAAGCGCTTGCCACGGCCGACATCGCCGCGCTGAGCGACAGACCGGCGCTGGCGATCGATGCCGCCGACCGGCTCGGCGCCGCGGAAGCACCGCTGTTTCATCTCCTCAATCTCGCCCGCCAAGAAAATATGAGTGTGCTGCTGACGGCGCGAACCCATCCCGACCACTGGGGTCTCAAGACCCCGGATCTCTTGTCGCGACTGCGCCTCGCGCCGAGCGTCACGCTGGGTGCGCCCGATGACGCGCTGCTTCATTCGGTGCTGCGGAAGCTCTTTCGCGACCGCCAATTGCTGGTCGACCCGGCCATTATCGATCTCATCGCTTTGCACATCGATCGTTCGCTCGATGTCGCGCGCGCCTTCGTCGCGCACATCGACCGCATCGCGCTGGCGCGCGGCAGCGCGGTGACGCGCGCCTTGGTGCGGGAACTTTTGCCCGACGTCAACGACACCACCGATTGAGGTTCCCCGGGAAATTTTCTCGCCGGGCCGGTGTTGACCGGTCCCGGTGCGGCGCCTAAAGCCTTGGCGCTATTCCGGGAGACTTCGCGTGCACCGTTTAAGAGCCATTTCGATCCTGTTTGCCTTGGCGCCGCTTTTCGCCGGCGTGGCTGCCGCGGACGAGAAGAAACCCGCCGCCAGCAAACCGGCGCCCGTGAGCAACCAGCCTGAGACCACGACCGCCACGTTCGGCCAATGGACCTTGCGGTGCGTGCGCCGCGCCGATGTCAACAATAACCAAAAGATCTGCGAGATCGACGCGGCGGTCGCGCCGCAGAACCAACCGAATACGGTCTTCCGCATCGGCGTCGCCCATCCGCTCGGCGAAGATAAAGCGCAGTTGCGGATCACCGTGGCCGTGCCGCCCATCGTCTTCATTCCGACCGCGCCGGTGATCAAAGCCAAGCCCGACGAGCCGGGCGTTCCGCTCACCTGGCGGCAATGCTTCGGCGGCGCTTGTTTTGCCGAAGCGGTGGTGCCACCGGCAGAAATCGAAGTCTGGCGTGCGGTCGAGGCGGATACCGGTCGCATCCAGTTTTCGCCGATGCCGAACCGCAATATCGCCGTGCAATTCTCCTTGCGCGGCTTTGCCCAGGCGCTCGATGCGCTCGACAAGGTGAAGCCCTGAGCCGTTCCTTGCGAGGGTGCTGGAAACGCGGCCGTGCGCTCCGCGGCTGCGGCCAAACGACGATGGCGATGTCTGAAGCGGGCGATATCCGAATAAAGCAAGGACCGATGCGCCGTTCATCCGGGCTGCACCGGTCCTGCTTGCAAAACCCCGCCGGGTTGGGCGACCAGCGGGGCAATTAGGGGGTATCGAGGCCTACTCGACATGCGGATAACGTCTCAGCTGCGCTATGGTTCCGCGCGAAATGAAAAAAGCCGGGCGAACGCGCGCACGGTTGGTCAGGCCGAATTTGGTCGACCGCTTATGTTCCAACGTCGCAGAAAGCCATCGAAGGCTAGCGGCCCTGAACCTCCGAGAACCAAAGCCGCCAAACCGGCAAGATAAAGAAGATCCGTTTCATAGCCTGGTTGCCCAAATCGAGCCCCATCGGGCGTGATGGCCTGAAGCTTGATCGAACTGAACCCGTTCGGCAGGTGCACCGTGATGATCGCAACTGCCAGAACGATCGCCATCGGAATGCTCGCCACGGGAATGAAGGCGCCTGCGAGCACAGCGAAACCGCCGAAAAGCTCGGTGAGAATTGTCGCCCAGGCGAGAAGGCCGGGAACCGGCATATGGAGGGCTGCGAGAATCGCCGTGAAGTGTTCCGGGCCTCGCGCAAGCTTTGCCCAGCCGTGCTCCATGAATCCATATCCGATGATCAGACGAAGCGGGAGGGCCCACCAAGCTTTTTCGCGCGACTGCAAAATTCGGTCCATGCTGTGATCCTGGAGTTTGTCTATGCTGTCCTTTCGTTTTGACGGGTGGACTTGCTACGCCGCGCGGCGATATTTGTGCGCATCCGTGGGAATAACACTTATTCCGGATTTGAATTGATCGCCGACGCCGGGCCCTGCGGCGACAAGGCGATGGGGCGTGGGCAGGATCGTTGCGCCTCGGCTTCTCCGAAAACCGCTTCGCACTTTGCGGTCCGATGCTCTATAGGGTCCGGGCATAGACGAGCCTCAGCCGATCATGCCGCTCTATTTCGCCTATGGCGCCAATATGAATGTCGCTGCCATGCTCCAGCGCGCGCCCCGTTCGCGCGTGCTCGGCCGGGCAAAGCTCGCGCGGCACAAGTTCTTCATCATGAAGTCTGGCTTTGCATCGGTGAGGCGCGACCCCTATGCCGATGTGCATGGCGTCCTCTTCGATCTCGCGCTCTCCGACGTGCCGGCGCTGGACCGCTATGAGGAAGTCGGCCGCGGCCTTTATACCAAGGTGACTCAGCCTGTTCTGCGCGAGGGAACCGCATCCGTCCGCGCGTTGGTCTATCTCGGCGCCAGCGCAGCGGAAGGCAGGCCGAGCGCCGCCTATCTCGATGCCATTCTGGAAGGCGCCAGGGAAAACGGCCTGCCGGAGGATTACATCGCGTTTCTCGCCGGCTTCGGCGGTGTCGAGGCGGGGCAGGGCGGCCGCCTGCGCGCCATCAAAGCGAAGGATGTCTGACGTGCCCGCCGCGATCGCGCGCGATGTCGCAATCCTGCGCAGCACGGTGACGGCGTGGCGCGCGGCCGGCGCGCGCATTGCGCTGGTGCCGACGATGGGCGCGCTGCATGAAGGCCATCTGTCGCTCGTCGCCACGGCGAAGGCGCGTGCTGACCGCGTCATCCTGTCGATCTTCGTGAACCCTGCACAATTCGCGCCCAGCGAAGACTTCGGCGCCTATCCGCGCAGCTTCGCGCAAGACGTTGCGGCATTCACCGCGGCGGGCGGCGATCTCGTCTTCGCGCCGGAGATTGCCGAGGTCTATCCGGCGGGCTTTGCCACCAAGGTCAGTCTCGCAGGGCCGGCAACCGCGGGGCTTGAAGACAAATTCCGTCCCGATCATTTCGCTGGCGTCGCGACGGTCGTCGCCAAACTGCTGATCATGGCCAAGCCCGATTTCGCGGTCTTCGGCGAGAAGTATTATCAGCAGCTCGCAGTGATCCGCCAGATGGCCCGCGATCTCAATCTGGAGCCTGAGATTGTCGGTGCCCCGACGGTGCGGGCCGAAGACGGGCTCGCGCTCTCTTCGCGCAATGTCTATCTGACGCCGCAGGAGCGCGGCACGGCCCCGCTCCTGCATGCCGCGCTTGAGCAGTGCCGTCAGGCCATCGCATCCGGCGTCGCGGTCGATGCGGCCGTGGCGAAGGCACAAGCCACGCTCGCCGCCGCCGGTTTCGCCGTCGATTATGTCGCCGCGCGGCATGCCGAGACGCTGGCGCCGCTGGTGTCTGCGGCCGATGGGCCGATCCGCCTGCTTGTCGCCGCCCGGCTGGGGACGACGCGGCTTATCGACAATATCGCCGCTTAGCGGCAGTGGCGTGCGATGGCGGCTAAGCTTGCTTACGCAGGACCGCCGCTTCACATTTCTTCGCACCGCTTCGGACCACAGAGGCGGCCAAATGTTCAAGGGCTCGATTCGGACAAAACCGTTTCGCGGCCGATGCTCAAGGGAGGAAAGATGCGGATCGGCGTCGATCTCGGCGGCACGAAAATCGAAGCGATTGCGCTCGGCGATCACGGCGAAACCCTCGACCGCCGGCGCACGCCGACGCCAACCGGCGATTATCAGGCCATCCTCGACGCGATCGGCGATCTTGTCGTCGGGCTCGAAGCCGACTTCGGCGAGAAGGCCACGGTCGGCATTGCAACGCCGGGTTCGATGTCGCCGAAGACCGGCTTGATGCGCAATTCCAATACGCTGATCATGAACGGCCGGCCTTTCGTCCGCGACATCGCCAAAGTGCTCGCCCGCGATATTCACACTGAAAACGACGCCAATTGTCTGGCGCTGTCGGAAGCGGTCGACGGGGCCGCGGCGGATGCCGCTTCGGTCTTTGGCGTGATCCTTGGGACGGGAGTCGGCGGCGGCCTCGTTCTCGACCGCAAGCTCATCACCGGCCACAATCGAGTGGCCGGAGAATGGGGCCACACCCCGCTGCCTCTCAATGAAGTCGAGCGGCGGCTGCCGCCGCGACAATGTTTCTGCGGCCATCTCGATTGTATCGAGACCTTTCTTTGCGGCGGCGCCTTCGCGGCCGAGCATCGCCAGCGGACCGGCCGGGACTTGAGCGCGACCTTGATCGGCGAAGCCGCCGCGTCAGGCGATGCGGCGGCGCAGGCCACGCTTGAGATTTACGTCGACAGGCTGGCGCGGGCGCTGGCTGTGGTTACGAACATCGTCGATCCCGACGTGATCGTCTTCGGCGGCGGCGTTTCCAAGATTGCGCAGCTTTACGATCTGCTGCCGCCGCTGCTTGCCCGCTATGTCTTCTCGGACGTGATGACGACGCGGGTCTTGCAGGCCAAGCACGGCGATTCGAGCGGCGTGCGTGGCGCGGCCTGGCTTTGGCCGCCGGATTAAGCCTTGGCGCGCTTCTGCGCCAGCAGTCTGTCGTATTCGGCCCGGACGAGGTCCGGCCCATAAATGCGCTCCAGCCGGCGGACCGTGAAATGGCCTTCGGCAATCGATTGGAAGTGGTCGATGAAAGCATAATTGACGGCAGCGCCGCCGGCCGCGCCGACGATCGGCACGGCCTGGGCTGCGAGCTTCTGCGACACGACCATGCCGAAACGCGTCGCGATCTGGGAAATGAGCCGCACGATTACCGGCGCGCCCTCCTCGGCGAGGCCGCGATTGACGACGAAGCGCGCCGCCTCGCTCACGGATTTGGCGAGAATGCCGCGGACCGAAAAATAGCTGCTTTCGAGTGCCAGCCGGTCTTCCTTGCCGGTGCCAAGGGCAAAGACCTGAAGACAAGCCAGCGCCGCCTCCGGCTGCGAGAGGTCTTCGCCCGAGGCACGGGCGATCGCGGCGATCGAGCGCAGCATCACGACGGTCGAAAACGGTAGTTCGACCGGCAGCGCAGCAAAGCCGAAGGCACCGCCAAGCGTGCCCGAAAGCGTCGCGACCGCCTTATGGGCGGCCCGCTGACCGCCGCCAGCGCGCGGCCGGAGCGTGCGCAGCGCCGTCGAAAAAGCGGTGCGGATAGCGCCTTCGACGGCACGATCGGCAACGGTCGCGACCGGTTGCGGCAGCATCCGGCCGAGCCGCTCGATCTCATGGCCGAGCGCATTGGCAAGCTTTGTTGCAAAGCTGCTGTGTTCAAGCTGGTCGACGGCGCGGGCGAGCACCGCCCTATCCTCCGGCGACAAGTCGCCGGGGAGGATGGTGACCGCCGTAAACGATTCACTCGGGCGCTCGAAAAGGGACATCGGTCGATCCTGCTGCGCGCTGAGACGCAAAACGAGAATATGAGGCTGCCGGGAAACATCGCCAAGGCCGGCGCGTCGCGGCGCGCCAAGGCTTGTGCGTTTTCGCCGGCTGAGGATGATCGCTAAAATTCGAGCTTATTTTGCAAGCGATTGGTTTCGCTAGATTTTATTCGAATACGAAAAGCCGGTTTCGATAAAATTCGATCTATTCATTTAGAGCGCCGGCAAACCACGCGAACCATCGTGCCCCTGACGAAAGGCGGGGGATTTCAGCATGTTCCGTGTTCTGGCCGGGCGCCTTTGCGCGCTGGCGATGATCTCTGCGGCGGCCGCGTCGCCGGCTTTGACATCGCCGGCCCGGATCGCCACCGCAAGCTATGCCGCGATCGGCGATACCACCAGCGTGCCTTACGGCTGGGTCGACTTCTGCCGCCGCTACGCCGGCGAATGCGATCACGGACAATTGCCGCCCCTCGACGTCAATCTCTCGGCCAAGGCCTTCGAACAGATCGACCACGTCAACAAATGGGTCAATGCGACGATCGCGCCGATCACCGATTGGGACCATTGGCATGTCGTCGATCAATGGGATTATCCGACCGACGGAAAGGGCGATTGCGAAGATTATGCGCTTTTCAAGCGCCGGCTGCTGATCGCGCTCGGCTTCCCCCGCCAGGCGCTGCTGATGACCGTGGTTAAGGACGAGAACAACGAAGGCCACGCCATTCTGACGGTGAAGACCAATCACGGCGAGTTCGTGCTCGATAATCTCACCGACGCGATCAAGCCGTGGGACGCGACCCCTTATCGTTTCGTCAAGCGCCAGTCGCAGAGCGACGAGAATGTCTGGGTCGAGATCGGCCCGCCGACGTCAGCCCCGGCCATCGTATCGCGCTGATGCCGCCGAGGCGCGCTGCCTAAACGTAAGCATAGGCCGCGCCGATGCATCCCAAAGCCCCGAGAACGAGGGCCGTGTACCAGGGCCAGCGTGCGCCCTGCCGGACGATGGCGATCGTGGCGATGGCGATCGAAATATGCAGCAGCGTCACCGCGACGGTCAGGATCTGATGGCGGTGCTCGTGCTTCTCGCTCGAGCGTAATTTCTGCTCCGTCATATCCTCTTCGGTCTTGGCCTGAAGCTGGATCGACAATTGGTCGTCGCCGTTCTTCTTGGCGAGGGCCTTGAAATTGTCGGCGTTGGCGCCGGGGCCGGCCAGAACGGCCGCCACCTCATAGAGATTCTTCTTGAGGCTTTTGGCCTGGTAGAAATTCCAGGTGTCGGTCGCTTTATCCTGGAAGAGGACCGCTTCGTTCTTGGCGTCGATTGTCGCTGCCGTCTCGATCGTCTCAAGGCTGCCGATGAAAGCTGCGATCACCGCCAGAATTGCGATCGTGACGGCGACGAGTGCCAAAAACGGATCGCCGGAATGCGCGGCATGTTCGGCATGTTCGGTATGCTCGAAATGTTCGGTCGGGGCGGCGTCGGACATCATTTCCCCTCAGAGTCGGGTGGCCTGGATGGAGGGCGTCACCTGTCGCATCTTGGCCGCGGCTTTGCAAATCTTGGCCGCCGCGGCTTTGCGACTTGAGGGCGGGGCGTCCGGCCACCGCATGGACAGACATTCGGGCGCGCCCTATAAGCCGGCGAGATCGCGCGGCACAGGTTAGGACTGCGAGTGATGGCGCTTCAGACGGATTTAACGGCAGGGGATTTCGCGACACTGCGTCAGACCATGGTCGAATGCCAGATCCGGACGTTCGATGTGACCGACCATGCGGTCATCGCCCGGTTTCTCGACGTGGCGCGGGAAAATTTCGTGCCGGCGGCGGCGCGCGGCCTCGCTTATTCAGACACGGCTTTGAAGATCGCGGCAGGGCGTCGCCTGCTGACGCCGATGGTGCTGGCGCGAATGATCCAGGCCGCCGGTGTGAAGCCGGACGACCGGGTTCTCGATGTCGCCCCCGGCACCGGCTATTCGACTGCGATTCTGGCCGGCCTGGCGCAGAGGGTCGTCGCGCTCGAATCAGATCCTGAGCTCGAAGCGTTGACGAAAGCCAATCTGGCGGCGGCCGGTTTCAGCAATGTGCCTGTCTTCGGTGGCCCGCTCCATGACGGTGTGGCGTCGGCGGCGCCGTTCGACGTTATTTTCATCAATGGTGCGGTCGAAGCGCGTCTCGATCCCCTCTGCGCCCAATTGCGCGATTGTGGAAAACTCATCGCGCTGTGGCGGACGCCGGGCGCAGCCAATCAGCATGCATGCCGTGCGGTTCTCTTCGAAAGAAATTCCGGCGCGGTGAGTCGGCGGGATCTGTTCGACGCCGCGGGCCCGCTCCTTGACGCGTTCCGCGCCGAGCCGGCGTTTGTCTTCTGATCCGCGCGCCGGATTGCCTCGATCCGTACCAAAACTGCGCGTCTATCCGTACCGCTTTGATGTGTCGCATTTTTGCGCCACCCGGCCACTTTCTGGCGCCACAGGCTTGGCGCTGGGCCGGGGAGGGGCTTAATACCGAAGGGGTCGCGGATTGGGCCGATTGTCGGTCTGCTGCACGCTTCGTATCGAAGCAATGTTGGAGCTCAAGGTTGATCAAAAGCTGGTTTCGGACCGGCCGGCGTGCCTCGCGTGATCAGGGCCGCTGCCTTGCTTCTTGCGCCGGCGCTCAGGCGTCGGCGATCGTCGCTGTTTCCGTCGTGGCTCTTGCAGCCACGGCCGTCTCCGGCGCCCGCGCCGAGACCATGTCGAGCGCTCTGGCGCGCGCCTATCAGAGCAATCCGGACCTCAACCAGCAGCGGGCCGGTGTGCGGGCGCAGGACGAGAACGTTCCGCGCGCCACCTCGGCCTATCGCCCAACGGTCACCGCGACCGGGCAATTCGGCTACAGCAATCTCGCGCTGCATGAACCGGGCACCGTGATTTCGCCGCTGCTCGGGCTCGGAACAACGGGAACATCGGGCTCGAATTTCAACGCCTCGACCGACACCGGCGCGCTTGGCGTGACGGTGACGCAGACGATCTTCAACGGCAATCGCAATTACAATGGCGTGCGCCAGGCGGAGAGCAACGTGCTCGGCGCGCGCGAGACTTTGCGCAATACCGAAGAAAGCGTGCTGCAGAATGGCGCGACGGCCTACATGAACGTCTTGCGCGACACGGCCATTCTCGACTTGCGCAAAAACAATATCATCGTGCTCGAAGAGCAATTGCGGCAGACGCGCGACCGCTTCAATGTCGGCGAGGTCACGCGCACCGACGTGGCGCAGGCCGCCTCGAGCCTCGCTTCGGCGCGATCGGACTATTTCACGGCGCTCGCTAATCTCGAAACGAGCATCGCCAATTACCATCAAGTGATCGGCATCGACCCGACGCGGCTTCAGCCGGCGCGCTCGGTCGAGGCTCTGCTGCCGCATACTTTGAATGATGCGATCGCCGTCGCCCTGCAGGAGCATCCCGAAGTGCAGGCCGCTTTGCATCAGGTCGATTCGGCAGAGCTGCAGGTCAAGCTGATGGAAGGCCAGCTGATGCCGACCGTCACGGTCAACGGCCAAGTTGCGCAAAATTACAACGAACAAGGCGAGCCGGGACTGCGCCTCTTCAATGCGACGATACTCGGCGAAGTCTCCGTGCCGATCTACACCGGCGGCGACGTCGATGCGCAAGTCCGCCAAGCCAAGGAACAATTGTCGCAGGCGGAATTGCAGGCCGATTTGCAACGTACGCAAGTGCGCGCATTGGTGGTTTCCAATTGGGGCCTGCTCGATTCGGCCAAAGCCGTGATCGTCTCCGACCAGGCGGCGGTCAAATCGGCCGAAATCGCGCTTGAAGGTGTACGCGAGGAGGCGCGTGTCGGCCAGCGTACGACGCTCGACGTGCTCAACGCTCAGCAGACCTTGCTGAACGCGCGCGTCAGTCTTGTCTCGGCGCAGCGCGACCGCGTCGTTGCCTCGTATGCGACCTTGGCGGCGGTCGGCCAATTGTCGGCCGATTCGCTTGGCCTCGATGTCGTGCGTTATGACCCGACGGTCCACTTCAATCAGGTCAAGGACAAGTGGTTTGGTCTGCGCACGCCCGACGGACGTTGAGCGATTTGTGACGTGGCGCGCGCGATCTGCCCGGTGAAAATCAAAATAAGGCCTATCGAAATCAGGCGACTTGCGGTCTAATTGAGTCGAACTGATTTGGGGCCGATGATCCGCTGCGCGGCATGCCCCATCTGAGCAGAAAGCGTCAACGGCCATGAACGCGCCCAACGCCCTTTCGCAGGACAGAATCGCGGCCGAGCGAAAGGCCTACGAGCCCTCGATGGAAGAAATTCTCGCGTCTATCCGCCGGATCATTGCCGATGATCAAGGCTTGCCCCGTTCCGCAACGGATGCTGCCGGCGGCGCTGCGTCGGCGCCGGTCGTTGCGCCGGTCGCGACGAGCGATGCCGTGGCTCCGCCCGCGGATGAGGAAGCCCCCAATCTCGATGCCTGGACGGATCTTCCGGCCGCGGCCCCGCCTACGCCCGCGCCGGCACCCGATCCCGTGGCGCCGCCGCCTCTGCGCGCCAGCTTCGACTTCGTGCCGGGACGCGAATTCCGGCCTTTGCCCTCGCG